>JAUIMA010000678.1 GCA_030432675.1 Candidatus Hydrogenedentota bacterium
GGTACGAAAGAGATCTCACTGCTCTTCACCGAACACGCCTGGGTCGACGAGACCCATCGGGGACGGCGCTATACCATTCGATTGGACGGGTTCACCTCGTTGCACGCGCCCTATTCGGGCGGTGAGTTTCTCAGTAAGCCGCTTATTTTCCTGGGCAACAAGCTTTCCGTAAACTATGCCACCTCGGCGGCGGGCAGTCTCCATGTAGAAATCCAGGATGCCGAAGGCACGCCGATAGATGGATTTCGGCTGGATGAAAGCACCGAGCACTATGGGGATAGCACGGCGCAGACCATCTCGTGGACGTCGGGAAGTGACGTTTCCTCACTTGCGGGAACGCCCGTACGCTTGTTTTTCGTCCTGAAAGATGCCGACCTCTATTCCTTCCAGTTTCAGGAGTAGGGGGCTTACTCCGTCTCCTGCCATAACCGATTTAACATAGGTCCGGCGGCTTCGACGATACGATAGCCTGCAAAGGGTTCCAGTCGTGTCCAGCTTATGGGCTGCCCCGAATAACCGCCGCCAAGCACGCCCGCAATGGTGGGGCAATACCCACAATAGCCGTCGGCCAGGCCCACCACCGCCGTGTGGCCCGCAGGACTGCGCCGTTTGATGTCGAGGCCAAATTGACAGTAGAGCTCACAGGGTTGGGTGACGAAGGCCACGTCGCCGATACGCAGGGCATGGACGGGGAGGGTGTCCACGGGATTTTCACCATAGGTCTCCTGCAGGTGGACGGTGCCGAAGGGGAGGATGAGATTCATGCCTGTTATGTTTTCCCCGGCATCCACGCGGGCCAACACCTCACGGGCTGCTGCAACGGCCTCGGGTTCGGGCAGGCGCACAGCAATCTTCAGGTCTTCCACTTCATGGCCCAGGGGCACCTTATCGTGAAAGGTGGCTTCACCATAAAGGCGCAGGGTTTCTTCGGCGAGTAGCTGGCCCAAACGTTTCAGGCGGGTTTCCCGATCCTCTTTCGAAGGTTTCATCATATCGTTCATGCTGATATCCCCCTGTGCACCATTCAGGTAAAGGACCGGGATATCACCCAGTTTTGCCCGGATGATTTTTCGCGCCTCGTCGGGGTAGTCCGCGGAGAAAAGACCGGCGGCATAGAAGTTCGTGGGGTGGGAGGTGTTGTGGTAGAGGACCGCTACGGGTTTGTCCGTCCTGTCTACCGCAAAGAGGGCCAGGTGGGCGGGGTCATCCGGTCCTTCGAGTCCCGCGAAGTCGTTCCGTTGCGTGTTTCCATGCATAGAGTGGGTGCCGTCTTCCCAACAGACCCGTCGGTTGTATCCAATTTGCGCTTCGCCCGTGCCCCAACCGAGTTTCCCCGGCCGGGCGTTCTCGACGGCATCCCGCGCCACCTTTACCAGCTTGGGCCCCAGGGCATCGATATAGGCCTGGTCCACCGGCATATGGTAGTTGGTCTTGAGCAGGGAAGGTCCGGAGTGGGTGTGGGTACAGGTAATCAGTACCTGCCGGGGAGGTACCTCGGTGGCCTCGCTGATGGCCTCACGGATGGGAATGACATCGCTCAGGTTGAGGCCCACCAGGTCGCAACTGAAGATCAGCAGGGGCGTTTTGCCGTCGCTTAGATAAAGAACATTTGCCTCTAACTCATCGCGAATGTACTCGCCCTTCTTCGCTGCGCCAGCACCCTGTTGCCAACTCCCGACGGGCGGCGTGATGATGGCCGTGGCCGCACCGATGTGAATTTCAGTTGGGTTTGTATCATCGGCTCCATAGGCCAGGCTGAAACTGAAAATGATGACCAATATCGTTGAAATGAATAGAAGTCGCATTCTTTTTTCCTATGGGCTCGGTTGATGGGCTTGGACGAAACGGGACGTCTGAATTTTCGAGAGTAACGCTGTGGGCCTACCCATGACACCCATGGTTTCTAGGGTATCCATCGGGGGTGGTCGGCACCAAGATTATCGACCCCTTGCGTGAGCAGGCACTGCTTTCCACCATCGGCGTCGCATATCCAGAGTTCCGGCGCACCACCCGTTTTCGCACGGCAGAATAAGATGTGCTGACCATCAGTGGACTCGGCGTTGCGGAAGTCCCAGCTTGGTGAATTGGCGATGCTAAGGGGCGTGACGGACCCCGTTTTTGGATCGATGCGGACTATCCTCGTGCCACCGCGCGCTTGCTCGGGCTTAAAGTCGCGATTGAAATGGTCGACGTCGGGACGGTCCGCCTGGTATTCCCATGGTACCCGACTGCCAGGTTCCCGTCGGCTACACAGAATGGTGCCATCTTTCGACCACACGGGGACGTTGGAGCCGCCGCCTCGTGTGTCTGGGCCGCCGTAGGTGGCTGCAAACCAGAGCGCCTGCCCCTCGGTGAGGAGGCGCTGCTCGGTGCCGTCGGGACGACTCACCACCAGGTCAGACCAGTCGTGTCCCGGGTCCTGGCCCGAGATGCAATCCTGGAAGCACAGCCATTCGCCATCGGGGGACCAATTGGGTCCGAAGTAGAGGTGGCCTGCTTGCTGGGCGACGAGGGTCTTGTTCCTGCCATCCACATTGGCGGTATGAATTTCGTAGCCCCGGGGCCCCGCCAGGTGGTAGGCCACCCGCTTGCCATCGGGACTCAGGCTGAGGCCATAGGGCATGCCTTCGCCGGGTTGGGTGAAGGGTTGTGGATCGCTGCCATCGAGATTGATGCTGAAGGTCTGGGGGACCTTGTCCCGGATGACCTGAATCAGCATGCGGCCATCCTGCAAGAGAAGCTGGGGCGTCTGGAAGGGCGCCA
>JAUIMA010000679.1 GCA_030432675.1 Candidatus Hydrogenedentota bacterium
GCCCACACGCTCAATTCCGTAGTGTTCGGCCAGCTCGGGCGTAAGAAAGGTCACCTGGGCATTAAACAAATCCGTCAGCGGTCGCTGCTGATTCCAGACGACCTCATGAAAAAAAGCCAACGTCTCTTCCCGCATCGCCGGTCCCAGCGAGGGTTTCCAGCCGGGGAACTGGTGGGGACTTGGCCGTAGCTCGTCTAGCCGGGCAAGATCCAGCCACTCGTAGGCAAACTGTTGGGAATGGGTCGCCGCCCGCGGGTCCAGGAGCATGCGCTCCACCTGAGCCAGGACATCAATGTCGTCGTTGAGCGCGTCCTGCCGGGCTGCTTTCAAGAGCTCGGCATCCGGCGAAGCGCCCCAGATGGCGTAACTGAGCCGAGAGGCCAATTCATACCCGTTGACCGGCCAGTAGGTACCGTCGCCCCGTTGATTTTCGATACGATAGATATAGCGTGGTGACTGTATCATGGCCCGGATGATGTAGCCCACCGCTTCATCATAGTCACCGCCCGAACTGATGACGGTCGGAGCGATGCCCGCGTAGCCGATCAACTCGTGCTCTTCCAGAGGGCCCCGAAGCACCCAGGTTCCCATGCGATTCACCAACTTGCGAACGGACTTTTCATCCAGTTTTCGCTCCGCCATAAAGCGTGCTGTGAACTTGGGTACGTCCAAACGGTCGACCACCGCCTCCGCGAGGCGGGCATAGG
Source organism: Candidatus Hydrogenedentota bacterium (assembly GCA_030432675.1). GTDB lineage: Bacteria > Hydrogenedentota > Hydrogenedentia > Hydrogenedentales > JAEUWI01 > JAEUWI01. The sequence goes on from JAUIMA010000679.1 coordinate 708, forward strand.
CATCTACGTGTTTTAAGTCCACGTGGAGGTTGTAGGCCGTGTTCTGGAAGCCATCGGCTCGCACATCCGGTGGCAATATACGTTGGGCTTCCGAGGTAATATCAACGTCAAACGTAGCAAGCGTGGTCGCGATATACTCGTTCACCGTGAGTCGCCGGGAAAAGCCGTTGTCAGGGCTGCCACCCCGGAGATATACCGCCGGGTCGATTGTTTCATGGGTCCAGGTTGCCCCGGTTTCGATCCAATCCCGCAGGCTCGCTTTCTCTTCGGGGGACAGGGGAGCCCGCTTCTTCGGCATATCATCCGATACCACGGCTTCCCAGACTGCGCTCTCATCCAGATTGCCCGGCACGACGGCGGTGTTACGTGCAAATAGGGCGGTGCGGTTGGAAAGGTCGAGATCGCCTTTTTTCGTGGCGGGGTTATGGCATTCAATACAATGTTTTGCCAGGATTGGTGCCACTTTTTGCTCGAAAAGCAGACTGCTGCGCGTGTTACTGGCTGGGGCCCCGTGCGCAGATGGCGGAGCCGTCGCTCCCGCCTGGTAGTGTCGCTCTACTTCCTGCGGGTGCAGCGCGCGGTTGTAAAGGGCGACCCGGTGGAAGCTTCCGAGCCAGGGGCGGTCATCGTTGAGTTCATTCCCCAAGGCGAATTGGTAATCTCGATTCCAGGTGGCCAGCGTTCCGTCTATCGTTTCTTGCTGGCTGAGCACGCCATTTACATATAAACGTGCCCGCCCCGCCCGATTGCGCGTGTAGACCACATGAGTCAGATCGGCCTCCAGGCTCGCCTCGGCTGCGGACAACGACGGAATGCCATTGCCCGACGTTCCCGAAGTTCGTAGACGGACATCATATCGGTTTCCATCCTGCCCCAACGTAAAATTTCGCGCGCTTCCATTGTTCGAGAAGGTGACGATACGGGCCGGTCCCTTTTGCTCGGTCGTGGCCGGAGAAACCCAGGCTTCGATGGTAACTTCGCCCGTCCAGGTTACGGCATCATACAGCGCCCGTGGCGGGTGGATGGTCTGGATTCGGGTATTGCCGATTAGCGTGAGGCTACCGTCATTCCAGTGGATCGCCTCTTCGTTGTCCACACGAAGGTCCAACGCGTCCCCCAGGGGAGCGTGGTTCTTGATGAGGGTGCCTTCGCCGTCGTTAAAATCGTAGAGGGCGATTAACCCTGCTACTTCGGGCACGGGCATCGATTCACGTTCTTCAAGCGCCCCTGTGCTACGGGTTGAGACCAGCAGTAACAGGGTCATTGCTATCCCGATTCCCGCCAGGCGCATCGGAACAGGACAAATTCTTCCAAGGCATTGTTGCATGAACTGAAGCACTCCCGAAATGGACCACGGCGCTGCTGGGATACAGGAGTACTGTAGACCGCAGGCAGACATCATTATGGGATTTTTGGGGGGGCGGGTCAACCAATTGCATCACAGGGGGTGGGAATCGGGCAGGCGGCCTATGAGGACTTGGCGTGAGCCGGCAACGGCTGGTCCGGTATCCCTGCCGATGCTACGGTCGTTCGAGCGTAGCATGTATCCTTCTCAACAAGGCTTTCAAGTTGAAGGGTTTCTGGACGATGCCCGCGGCACCTAAGTCGAGAAACTTCTCCAATTCGCCCGCAGCGGAGTGTCCGGTGGTGATCAGGACAGGCTGGGGTGCCCCTTGTTCCCGCAGGAGCCGGAGACAGGTTTCCCCATTCATGACCGGCATGGAAATGTCGAGTATAATAATATCTACGGTATCGCCGTAACTTTCAAGCAGTTCCAGGGTCTCGGCACCATTTTTGGCACAGATGATGGTGTGACCGACCCGCTCCAGCAATTGAGACGTGTTATCCCGGACCACGGCTTCATCATCGGCCAGGAGGATGGTGCAGGGCCTCGTTTTCAGCTCTTCGGAGGATTCCTGGGGGCAGGGCGGTGGCATATCGCCCAAGGGTAAATATACGTGAAAGGTTGTGCCTTCACCGACCTTGCTCGTGACACGCACTGTGCCACCCATATCGTGGGTGCAATCCCAGACGGTGGCCAGAC
>JAUIMA010000093.1 GCA_030432675.1 Candidatus Hydrogenedentota bacterium
CTGCTAATTCGCCACCGTAAATTGACGCTCGAGAATGGCCCATAGGGGATTTTCTCGCCGCCACTCGAGTTACAAGACGGCTGCTGTCCAGAAGAATCTTCCAGAAAGCGGCTTTTTCACCAGCTCCACAGCCCCGCCCATCACGCCAATCGCGCTCCCCAAGGTTTTCCGTTCCGCCCAATCGTCTTGCTGCGTGCTCACCATCGTGGCGTCGGTGCAGACCTCGCTGGGCTGGAGCTTTTTTGCATTCCTCTCCAGCTTGCCCTATGGTAGTGTTCTGTTGACACATTCCCATGGTCGTCAGTGTGCAGGTCACTAATGGAATTTACGCGGTGCCTCTACCCCCAGGGATGCCGCATTTGCAAAACCGGGGAAACCGAAAGGGAGAGATCATGCATTGGTACATGGATGTTTTGAAAAACTATGTGGGGTTCAGTGGGCGTGCCCGTCGGACCGAATTCTGGATGTTTGTTTTGATTAATTTCATCGTGGGCATCGTGCTGACTGTCATTGAAAATATAGTGGGCCTGACGGGTGTGATCACTTCGTTGTACAATCTGGCTATCTTGCTCCCCTGCCTTGCCTTGGGAATGCGTCGTCTGCACGACACGGGGCGTAGTGGATTTTGGCTACTACTTCTGCTTATCCCTTTCCTGGGATGGCTTGTGCTCCTGATTTTCTACATTCTTGAAGGCACACCGGGTGATAACGAATATGGCCCAGATCCCAAGGCAGGTGCAACCGCCTGATACGCGCACTCAGCGAAAATAACGCTTGGCCCACGCTCATCCGAAAGATGATCGTGGGCCATTTTGCATGCTGCCGCGCTCAAGACGCTTTGACACCGGTGTCACCCGACGGGTAGCATGGTACTGGGTTTCTCAAAGTAAGGCAGCGATGAGGTTTCACGAAGTGCGTCCAACCACAAACAGTCTCCAAGCGGGGTTTGTATCCTGCGCGGCCTTCCTCCTCTTCTTGACAGGATGGAGCGCTCAGGCCGTCGATTTTGAAAAGCATGTCGCCCCTCTGCTCGAAGCCAATTGCCTCGGCTGCCACCAACCCAATATCTTGAAAGGCGACTTTTCCCTCGCCACCCGCGCCGACATGATGGCCAGCGGTAAGGTCGTTCCCGGCGCGCCCGTCCAAAGCCGCCTGCTCAAGGTCATCCAGCCGAAATCGGACGGTAGCCCGCCGGAAATGCCGGCGAAGGGTACGCCCCTTACTGACTCGGAAGTCGACATCATCCGTCAGTGGATCACCGCGGGTGCCCCCTGGCCCGAAGCTCGCACCCTGTCGGAGCCCTCCAAGGCGGATGCATCGTGGTGGTCCTTCCAGCCCCTCGTTGACGTCACCCCACCCGAGTCACCCCAGGCTCCCACCGCCTGGCAAAGAAATCCGATTGACCAATTCCTCTTTGCCGCCCTCGAAGCCCAGAACCTTGCGCCGAGCCCCCAGGCCGACCGGCGTACCCTCATCCGAAGGCTCTACATTGATCTCATTGGACTCCCCCCCACGGCCGACGCCATCGCCGCCTTCGAAGGTGACACCCGCCCGGATGCGTGGGAGCGCCTCGTGGATACGCTGCTGTCCTCGCCCCACTATGGTGAACGGTGGGCACGCCATTGGCTCGACATCGCCCATTATGCCGACACCCACGGCTTCGAGCGAGATCAACGGCGGGACAACGCCTGGCGCTATCGCGATTACGTTATCGAGGCGTTCAATAACGACGTGCCCTATGACCAGTTTATCCGGGAACAGATCGCGGGCGATGTGTTAGATCCTGAGTCGCCCCAAGCCGTTGTTGCCACTGGTTTCCTGGCGGCGGGTCCGTGGGATTATGTGGGTCAGGTGGAAACAAAGAGCGCGGCCCTCCGCCGTGCCGCCCGGGCCGATGATCTGGACGATATGACCACCACGGCCATCACGGCCACTATGGCCCTCACCGTCAATTGCGCGCGCTGTCACGACCACAAGCTCGACCCCATCAGCCAGCGGGACTATTACGAACTCACCGCCGTCTTCGCGGGTACCACCCGGTCGGACCGGACCGTTTCCCCCCTCTGGGACAGCGCCCAGGTACGCCTCAAGGCCATCGACGCGGAGCTGGCTGCGCTCCTCCCGCGCCCCCTCGACCTGGTCGATATCATCACGGGCGGCGATGGTCTGGGCAGCGGGAAGGCCTACCCGGCCGGTATCGACCTCAAGAGCGGCGCGGTGCTGGAGGGGATGACCAACTATATTGACGGGGTGCCGGCCAACACGCTGGTGCCTGTGCCCGATTTACCGGCTGTAGACGGGGTCTTCATCCCGGACGGTGCCGAGGGCGTGGCCGTACCCATCACATCGACGGGCATCACCCTGAAGGAGCTGCCGGACACGTCAGGCAAGAGCTGGGATTATGTACTCAACGGCCCGGTCAGCTCGCAAGACAGCACGGCCCTCGACGGGATAGATTATGGCGAAGGCCCCCATCGCCTGCTGGGCTTCCACGCGAACAAGGGCATTACCTTTGACCTGCAGGCACTGCGCGAAGCCGGACATGGAAGCAGCTATCGATTCCGCGCGGTCGTGGGCTATGGCGGCGGTGCGGAAAAGAACAAGGCCGACTGCTTCATCTATGTAGACGGGGCACTCCGCGCGAGTCGCCTCGGCTTCGGGCCGAAAGACGGCGCCTATTCGGTTTCCTTTGACGTGGGCCCGGAAGAGCGTTTCCTCACCTTGATTGCGACCGACGGCGGCGACGGCATTGGCCATGACCAGGTCTTCTTTGGTGATCCCCGATTGGAAGTTCGCGACGACAGCGCCACCCTCTCCGCGCAGGATGAAGCCCGTAAGACGGCGCTCCTCGCCGAACGGGACACACTGCAGACCACCTACCCGCCCGACCAGAAGCCCCCCATCGTCTACGCCACCAAGGCCACGACCCCGCCGGATACCCATATCCTGCTCCGTGGAAGCCCGGAGTCACCCGGCGAAGTAGTCCAGCCTGCCGGTTTGAGTGCCCTCGTCGTGGTGCCGCCGACCTTTGGCGAAGCCCCGCTCGATGAAGGGGCCCGTCGTCTTGCCCTCGCCCGTTGGACTACCGACCCGCGGAATCCCCTTACCCCTCGGGTGTGGGTGAACCGCCTCTGGCACCACCATTTCGGCACGGGCATTGTGGACACGCCCAGCGACTTCGGCTTTGGTGGCGGACAGCCCTCCCACCCGGAATTGCTGGATTGGCTGGCGGCCGAATTACAGCGACAGGACTGGTCCACCAAGGCCATGCACCGCCTCATGCTCACCAGCGCCGCCTATCAACAGCAGAGTGTGCTCGCCGATGACTATGACCTCAAAAAGCACGCCGACCCACGGCTCGTGGATGGCGACAATCGTCTCCTGTGGCGGATGAATCCCCGGCGTCTGGGGGCCGAAGTGCTGCGGGACAGCGTGCTCCAGGTGAGTGGCAAACTCAACCTCGCCATGCACGGACCGGGCTACCGCGACTTTGACTATGTGGAAGAGTACGCGCCCCAATACACCTACATCACGGCCGATTCTCCCGAACTGTGGCGGCGGAGCATCTACCGTTTTGTCGTACGTACGACGCCCCAGCCTTTCATGACGACCTTGGACTGCCCCAACCCGGCGGTACTCACGCCGGCCCGACTGACGACGACCACGGCATTACAATCACTCTCCCTGCTGAACAATGACTTTATGCTCAAGCAGGCGGACTACTTCGCCGAGCGGGTGAAGACCGAGGCGGGTGAAGATGCCGCCGCGCAGGTAAATCGGGCATTCCAACTGGTCTTTGGCAGAGAGGCCTCGCCGGAAGAACTAGCCCGATGCACGCCGCTGGTGGACACACAAGGGCTTACCGCTTTGTGCCGGGTGCTGCTGAATGCGAACGAGTTTGTACATATTGATTAGCAAGATTTTGAACCACAAATGGACACGAATTTACACGAATATAGAAGCTAAATGAGCATAAACCACAGAGAACACAAAGAGCACAAAGAGGAAATTTTTTGCGTTCTTTGCGCTCTTTGAGGTTCCAGTAAATACAATTCGTGAAGATTCGTGTCCATTCGTGGTTAAAAAGCGAAACAATCTCCAAGACCAAGGATAACATCCAATGCCCAACACCAACCGCTGCCCCGGATACGCCGTCAAGACGGGCTCCCGCCGCGACTTCCTCTGGCAACTCGGCGGCGGCCTCGGTGGCATCGCTCTTTCCTCGCTCTTGAAAGACGGGGGCCTGCTGGGCGCGCCTGCCCACGCCGCAACGAATTCCATGGCCCTCCGCCCGGCCCACCACGCGCCCAAGGCCAAGGCCGTCATCCAGATTTTCTGTCCCGGCGGATTAAGCCATGTGGACACGTGGGACTACAAGCCCGAGCTCGAAAAGCGCACCGGAAAACCCTTCGACACGACCGGCGAATTGGAATTCTTCGCCTCCAAGCCCGGCAACTGTCAGGGCAGCTTCTGGAAATTCCGTCAGCACGGTGAATGTGGCAAGTGGATGAGTGACCTCTTCCCCAAGCTCTCCACTTGTGTGGACGATATGGCCTTTATCCACTCCATGACCAACAAGACGGCCCTCCACGGACCCGCTTGTTTCATGATGAATTCCGGCTTCACCATGCCCGGTTTTCCCGCTATGGGCGCATGGGTCACCTATGGCCTCGGGACGGAAACCCAGAACCTGCCCTCCTTTGTGGTGCTGCCCGACGTGCGGGGCCTCCCCCCTGGCGGTCCCGTCAACTGGGGTGCGGGCTTCCTCCCTGCCGTCCACCAGGCCACCACCCTCAACAGCGACCCGAGCAAACCGGCGATTGCGGACCTCTTTCCGCCGGAGCACTATGGCGGCATCACCACCGCCCACGAACGCCAGAGCCTCGACGTCCTCCAGGCCCTCAACAACCAGCACGCGGCGGCCCGGGAAGAGCACAGTGAACTCGAGGCCCGTATCGCCTCCTACGAACTCGCCGCCCGCCTTCAACTGAGCGCGCCGGAGGTCACCGACATCGCCTCCGAAAGCGAAGCCATCCGCCGTCTCTATGACCTGGAGCACAAAGACATCGGTTCCTTTGGACGCCAGTGCCTCATGGCACGACGCCTCGTCGAACGGGGCGTGCGCTTCGTCCAGCTCTACTGCGGCGCGGAAAACACGACCGCAAAAGAGATTCGCCCCAACTGGGACAGCCATGAAGACCTCCCCCGGGACCATGGCTACTGGGGTCCTATCCTCGACACGGGGGCTTCGGCCCTGTTGAAAGACCTCAAGAGCCACGGCATGCTCGACGACACCCTCGTCATGTGCACGACGGAGTTTGGCCGACAGCCCGGTGCCCAGGCCGGCAAGGGACGGGACCATAACCCCGGCACCTTTACCATGTGGATGGCCGGTGGCGGCGTAAGACCCGGCGTGAGCTACGGACAAAGTGATGAACTGGGATTCCAGGTCGCGGAGAATCCGACGTATAGCTACGATTTACACGCCACGGCATTGCACCTGCTGGGCATCGACCACGAACGATTGACCTATTACCACAATGGGATTGAGCGTAGATTGACGGATGTGCACGGGCACGTGATTGGGGAGTTGTTGGCGTAGTAGAAATCTTCAATAACATGGGCTATCATAGTTCATATGAAACGCTGTATAAGCACCATCTGCACCGCCATAAATCGAGACTCTAGTTTCGCAATGGCAGTGTATACACATAATCGTCTAGTTTTTCGTTTGTCCCATAAATACTAGCGAGACCAGCAATAAGGTGATTATCGAGCTTGAACAAAAATTCCGACGCCAACTCGATGCGAACGAGCAGCCGGAAGCGTTTTTTAGCGGCTGGCGCCTTATCCATCTTTCCCTAAGACATTTTCTAATCAATACACTATGCGATGACGCGGCACAGCAAAGAGTCATAGATTCTCTCTCATCGGATTCACTTCCTAGCGAAGAGCAACGGACTACGCGATCTCACCCGAATGTAAAGATGGTCTCCCCTCTTGGAGCGTATATTTTGAAAGAGTACGCAGACAAAGTGAATAAGGCCACTGAACGCGAACTGTTCACGAAGTACACAGGGCTAATCACGGGCGATAGTTTAGCGGACACAATTCAGAGTCGCTCGCAAGAGCTATGGGATGAATACAAGTACGCCACAACCAGAGCAAGACACCACGTAGCTCACGGAAGGGCACTTTCCACTCGAAATGCTAGTGGAATGACGTATCAACAACTCACGGAATCTCTCATCCAAATATGGTCCATAATTCGTTGTGAATATAGAGGGGACAAGTTTTTTGAGCATACGATGATGGACGGTCCCCTACCACCCTTCGTAGAATATTCATACGACCCCACGAGCGGGAAGTTGACTATATCTGAAAACCCCAGACTAATTACCCCTGAGTATTGAATAGCCGAAGGGCCATCTCGAACATTTTCCAAGTGATTCGGTTGCCATCTTTGCCCCACTTTCCCAAGCACTGCTTCCCCGCTCCCGCGTACCTAATGCAGTCTCGATAGGTTTCGACTTTGCCCTTTTCAGTCGCGAAGCGGCGACATATCGTAGCCCAGCGGCGAGCGAAGCGAGTCCTGGGTCAAAGGGTCTACCTCCCACCCGTGAGTCCCGAAGGGGCGACATAAACACGTTGTGGAATATCCCCGGCAGTCCTCGATAAACTCCTTCCAGAACACCAACACACTACGGCAGTCAACAAGGGAGGCCACCATGTCACAAACACACTGCAACCTCATCTACCACCTCGTCTTTTCTACCAAGGGACGCCAACGTTTTCTCACACCTGACGTGCGTCCAGAAGTTCATCGCTACCTCGCGGGCGCGGTACAGGGTGTGGATGGGATACCGCTGATCATCAATGGCACGGAAGACCATGTTCATCTGCTGGTGAAGCTGAGCCAAAACCACGCTCTCAAAAATGTGCTGTCTGAAATAAAATCCAACAGCTCCGGTTGGATACACCGACAACACCCGAGCCTCTCCGATTTCGTCTGGCAGTCGGGCTATGGCGCCTTTACCGTGAGTGCAAGTCAAAAGGAACGGGTCTATCGCTATGTAGAAAACCAGGAGACACACCATGCCGAATACGCGTTTCAGGCGGAGTATCTGGGCTTGTTGAAGGCCCACGAGGTGGAATACGACGAACGGTATATATGGGACTGAATGGGACCTTCTACGGTGCGGGCCTATGTCGCCCCTTCGGGACTCATGGATTGGGGTGTGGTCCCTTAACCCAGGACACGCTTTGCTCGCCGCTGGGCTACGATATGTCGCCGCTTCGCGACTGATTCCTGCGACAGAGTCGCACTGCGCGGGCGGGCTGCCGGCGCTCCATGGGCTCCGCTGGACTGCGGTATGTCGCCCCGTCGCGACTGATTCCTGCGACGGTATCACACTGGGGCGGCGGGCCGCTGGCGCTCCATAGGCTCCACTTGCCGCTGAGCTACGCTATGTCGCCCCGTCGCGACTGATTGGTGCGACGGTGTCGTACTGGGGCGCCGGGCCGCCGGCACTCCATAGGCTCCGCTGGACTGCGGTATGATGCCGCCTTGCGGCTGATTCGAGCGACGGTGTCGCACTGTGCCAGCGGGCCGCTGGCGCTCAACAGGCTACCCTCGTTCCGCTCGTTCCCAAGCTCTGCTTGGGAACGAGAGGAAACTTCAACGCCGGCGAGCCGTCGAGCTCCATAGCATGGTTTCAACCTACCCCACATACAAAAAAACTGCCGGACCCGAAGGCCCGGCAGCACATCATCAATTCACTATTCTAAATTCTACTCACTTCGCGGCTTGCGTGATTCCGCCAAGGGGTTGACCGTCAGTGGTCCGCAGCCGTGCCGTGGCGCCCCAGTCACCGCCGTGCTGGTAGATGGCGCAGACGAGGGTGTTCTCTCCGGCCTTCAACGAAACGGGCAGGCGATCCTGGTTGGGGTTCAGGGGACGGCCCACGTTGAGTTCGTGGATGAGTTCGCCGTTCCACCAGACCTTACAGCCATCGTTACTACCGAATTCGAGGATGGCATCTTTCGCCGCGTCGGAATCAATCGTCGTCCGGAGATAGGCCACCCGCTGCACGCCACCGAGGCCCCGTGCGAGGGAGACAATCCACGGACGGTTCCGGTCGAGACCCATGGGCATGATGGACCACGTGGTATTCGCCGGGTCGGTCTCGGCTTCGAACTGCATTTCGAAGAGCGCCGAAGCCGGTTTACCTTCCTTGAAGTAAGGTCCGGCAAACTGCCAGGCAGTGATGTAGTCTTCCAGTCCACCGATACCATCGAGCACGTTCTGGGCCTGCTTCTTCACCGTTTCGGGCGTGTCCTGCTGGATGTAGGCGTTCATGCGTCGGGCCACTTCATCGCGATAGGCACCACTGATACCACCGGCGATGCGGATGACCGCCTGGGTCGCTTCGGCGGCCACGGCCGGGTCCTGCTGGCGGGCTTCCACATATTCCAGTGCTTCCAGGGAAGGCACTTCGGAAAGTCCGGCCACGACCAGCTTTTTCTCCTGGTCGTTTTTCGCGAGCTTGTCAGCGGCCTTGTAGGCGTCCAACTTCGCAGCGGCATTCACCGACTTGGCTGCACGCAACTGACGGATGAAGCCCGCGAAGGCTACACTGCGTGCCCCTTCATCAGATGCATCAGCCGCGATGGATTTGAGGTCGCTGAGGGGCCGGGCATCGGGCCAGGCCGCCAGGGCGTTTACAGCGGCCAGCTTCAACGTACCGTTGTCGGACTGGACCTGCTGGCGTACGACCTTCAGAGCATCGTCCGTCGCGATTTTACCGAGGACGCCGATAAGGGCCGCCTTGGTGGCTTCCCCTTCGGACTCGGCCAGGGCGTTACGCACGAGGGCTGTTTTCGCACCTTCGTTGCGAATGCGGCCGGCCAGTTCCACGATGGCCTGCGACACGTTTTTACGCTGTGCCTCATCGGGAGCGTTTTCCAGGAGGGCCAAGAGGGCGCCCATATCTTCTTCCCCGGCGAGGATGCGAAGGGACTGGAGTGACGCGGCGCGCACGGCCCCATCTTCGCTGGCGGCCAGATCAAGCAGGGCAGGCACGGTGCGAATGGCGCGCCGTCCCGACAAGGCGTCGATGGCTTCCAATTGCTTGGCACCGGTAGCCTTCTGGGCAATCTTGAGGATGGCCACATTCACCTGCTGACCGGGGATGGTCTTCAGGCTGGCGCGGGCAGTGCGCTGCACTTCCCCATCGCTCGTGGCGGCCAGGTCCAGCAGAACTTCTGCGGTATCGGCGTTCCCGAGGCGCCCAAGGGCACTCAGGGCCGCCAACTGCACGTCAGCATCGTCACTCTTCGCCGCGTTGCTGATAGCACCCAGCGCGGCCGTATCGCCCCGGTAGGCGAGGGCTTCGATGATGAGGATCTTGCTCTGCTTCGGCGCATCGGCCACCATGCCTGCAAAGGTCTTGGTGGCTTCTTCGCCTTCCAGCTCACGGATGAAGCCGGAGGCTACCAGCACCAGGTCGGGATCGGCGTCGGCAATAGCCTCTACGACGAGCGACTCCGCCTGTTCCGGCTTGAGGCGCACGAGGCCACTCAGGGCCGCCGCGCGAATGTGGCCCGCATTGTCGCCCTTGTAGAGGGCTTCATAAATCGCCAGGGCATCCGCATTGCGGTTTTCTGGCATCCACTCCCCACACTGGAGACAGGCATCGGCCAACACGGCGTCGGCCTTACCATCACGGGCCTTCAGGGCCGCTATCAGCGGGGCACATCCGGCTCCACCAATGCTGCCCAGGGCTGCCGTGGCCGCCTGCGCGATGGCCTTGTCGGGGCTGTCCATCAGGGCAACCAATCCATCCACCGCGCCTTCGGAACCACGACGGGCGAGGCCATGAATGGCGTTCACCCGCTGGGTCTGGGGACCTTCTTTGGCCGCCGTCAACAGGGCCTGAAGGGCCGCGTCGTCCGGAATAGCCACGAGGGCCCAGATGGCGTAGTCCGCCAAGTGGTCATCGGCAATCAGGCCCGCCAGCGTTTCCACACTCGCGCCGGTGCCCATGGCTTCCAGCTGACGACAAACGAATCGCTTGGCGTCTACCGAAGCGTCACTGTTGAGGAGGGCCACAAAGGCGGGCTCCAGTTTTTTCGTTACAGCGTCGTCATGGCGTGCGTTGATGGCGGCTTCTTCCACCACCCCGAGTGCCAGGCGCGAATCGCCGAATTCATAGGTCTTGAGCCCTTCGAGGGCTTCATCCAGGGTCTGGGCCTGCGCTGCGATGCTCGCCAGGGCGATGAACGCGCCGCACACAACCCCACGAATCGAGAACATTCGAATCATGCTACGTGCTCCTTGTTAATGGGGGTTAGACGTGCCAGGGGCCACGAAGGGACGGAATCATCATGCGGTTCGCTTCATCATCGTTGGTGAAACGTTCCGTATCGGGATCCCACTGCAGTTTCTTACCACGGCGCATGGCGATATTGGCCATGTGACACATGGTGGCCGTGTGGTGACCCACATAGGCCGGGGCTTTCGGCTCGCCACGGGTGAGCACACAGTTTACAAAGTCCTCGTGGTGACTGCGGCTACGGCCCAGATGGAGTTCGTCCGGCCCGATGACTTCCTTGAGCAGGGAGTCCTGGCTGGCTTCGAGATCGCCGCCGTGGACGTGGATAAAGATCCAGCCGTCGTCGCCCTCAAACTTGAGACCCCGGGGTCCGATGCTCTCACCGAGCAACTGGACGCCATCGGCATATTCAAATTTGAAGCTGTAACCCATGGCCGTGTTGAAGAGGCCATCTTTCGGGAAGTCGCCCGTGCCTTCCACCGAAATGGGCGTGGTGTGATCCGTGCCGTGTCCCAACTGGGCCAGATCGAGGATGTGGGCACCCCGGTCCGTCATTTCGCCGCCACTGTAATCAAGGATATAACGGAACCAGAAGTGACAACGTTTTTCGGTGTAGGGTGCGCTCGGCGCCGGTCCAAGCCAGAAGTCATAGTCGAAGCCTTCCGGAATCGGCATCTCCGGCTGGGGACCAATGGGGCCGTGGTTGTCGATGGGCATGTTGACGCGGATGGTGTGCAACTTACCAATGCGGCCATTGCGCACCAATTCGGCAGCATAGCGCGCATTGTCCCGGGAGCGCTCATGGCTACCGGTCTGGAGTACGCGACGGTACTTGGTCACCGCATCCAGGATGGCGCGGCTTTCGGGAATCGAGTTGGCCAGGGGCTTTTCGCAGTAGATGTCTTTGCCTGCCTTGGCCGCGGCCACACTGATAACACCGTGCCAGAAGTCCGGCGTGGCGCACATGATGGCGTCGATGTCGTCGCGGGCCAGCACTTCACGGAAATCATTGTAGGTCGCGCAGCCCGTGTAGTCCTTTTCGGTCTTGGCGGCGTAGAAGTCTTCCACCATCTTCTTGGCGGCGTTGCGGTGGTTCGTGTCCACATCACACACCGCGACAACCTGGGCTTCAGGCACATTCATCAAGCCACGGGTGTCGTGGCTACCTTGCCCACCCACGCCGATGGAGGCGATGGTGACCCGGTTGCTTGGTGCCACGGCACCGTCTAGCCCGAGGGCGGACGATGGAATGATATAGGGAAACCCGACCACGCCCGCCGAAGCGGCGAGGGTGTTGCGCAGGAAGCGCCTCCGGGTTAAAGGTATTTTCTTGGCCATGTTGCTCTCTCCAACGGGTTAAAAAAAGGTACATTGATCTCGCTATACTGACGTATTCGAAACCCTGCGTCAAGCCGACGAAACGCCGTACTTAGACACCCATGATGTGGGCCATGACGGCCATCTCAAGGGCTTCGTAGTCGCGGGCTTCAATCAACTGCTTTTCGAGATTCTTGTCGAAGCTGCGGACCTTATCCACCAGGTGCAGGAAAATCTTCTTGCTGTTTTCCAGGTGGACCGTGACGCATTCGCCTTTTTGCGTGCGCATGGCTTTGATGTCGAGTCCGATGAAACGCTTCGTCTCGGCGTAGTTGGCCTGTTCCAACACGCGGACCTGGTTGTAGGCCATGCGGAGGTTGGCGGCGCCGAAGGATTTGTCCTGATCGAACTTGAGACCATTCTGGTCGTTCAGGTGAACGCTCAGCAACTTCCCGGCGGCGAGAGCGAAGGCCATTTCGTCGGAGGGGTCGAGACCGGCGAGGATGGCGTGGGCCGTTTCGATGAGGCCACCGACGCGCTTGGGATCGTTGCTCATGCCGGAAAGGGCCAGGGCATGTCCGATGGTGGGAATGTAGGCGTGGTCCATGGGTTCATTGGGCTTGGGCTCAATGGCGATCTCGATGCCGCTGTCGTAGTCCAACAAGGTGTTGACCAATTCCAGCAGGCGCTGGTTGGCGACGATGGCATCCTTCGACTCGCGGATGTAGGTACCTTCACGGGCCAGCCACAACACGATCATGTTGGTGTCCATGGCGCGCGCAATGTCGGCGCACTTCTTCGCCCGGTCAAAGGCCCACTCGCGGACCTTTGGGTCGTTGGCCGTGAAGCCGCCGTCGATGCCGCGCTCATCTTCCCAGAGGCGGGGCGCGATGAATTCACAAACCAGCCCTTCCCCATCGAGGACGGACTTCATCTCCGCGGCCTTGGCCGTCAGCTGCTCGGGGCTCAGGCCTTCGAGCTCGGGGACCGCGTCGTCATCGTGAAACTGGACGCCTTCAAAGCCGAGGGCCTTGTAGCGTCCAATTTTTTGGGCGAAGGGAAGGGTCGGGCGGACCGTGGGTCCAAAGGGGTCGTTGCCTTCGTTGATATTCCAGGGGCCAAAGGAAAAACGGTAGCCCTTGTTGTCGTCGCTCATGGATAAGCCTTTCGTCGTGCTTCGCGCAGTACCCGGGACGGACCCGTGGCCTGCGAATGATTAGAACCCAAAATAAGCCTCTCACGAGGCAACAGCGGCTTAACGCTAACAGATCATGACACCGGTGTCAAGAATGGGTCAGGGAAAGGACCTAAACGACGAAAAGGACTTAGCGTGGACTTTTTGGAGCAAACTGCGGGTGCCACCCTCAAGCAGAGGAGCGAAGCGGGGGAAGCTTGTGGCTGATCGTATGCAAAGGGTAACGGTCTGTACGGTAGCCACGAAGACGGTTATCCCGGTTCACGGCGCGACGAAAACCAGTCCCTTCTCCGCGTCGCTCTTCGCATGGTGCAAGGTGCCTCGGTGCATTTTTTCGGGTGAGACCGGTCCCTTGGCCACGAGAAAGATATCGGGTCCAATGCCGACGATACCCAGGGAGGCGGAAAACTCATAGCGCCCCAGCATGTTGAAGTCTTCATCGGCCTTGAGGAGGATATTCGGACTTCCGTAGCAGCCAAACCACCAGGCCCCGTCGTGCCAGGTGGTCGATTGAATGCCCACATTGGTCCACCCACTCTTCACGATGTGCTTTTTCATGAACTTGAAGTCGCCGTCGTATTCGTAGACATAGTTTTCTTCGATGCCCTTGGGCAATCCACCCACGACGTAGAATTTCCCATCGCGTACACCGATTCCACCCGCGCCGTGAAAGGCCTCGGGCACGTGGTGCTTGGCGATAACTTCCAGGGACTCGGGGTCGTAGACGTACACCCAGGAATCGGCCTTGCCCTCGGGGTTGTTGAACTGGCCGAGATTGACGGCCACATAGACCTTGCCTTCGTAGAAACAGAGATCGCCGTGATGGGAGTCGGCGGGTACTTTTTTGATGATCGTTCCCGCGTGGTCGGTCTTCACCATGACGGTGGTAAAGGACCAGAAAATCGCGTCCTCCTCGTTGGTGCACACGCCCTGGAGATGGCCTTTGTATTCCCCTTCACATTCGATGTTCTGGGGATATTCGGGCGCAGCGACGGCGGGAAGGGCGGCGAGTGCGGCAAACAGAAAGAGGGCCGACAACACGACCTGCGTGATAAAATTCTTGGACGCTAACATCAGTTTTCCTTTTTAGACTGGTCGAAACGCTGTACTGTATTTTGCTAGAGCAAGGACCTAAACGACGCGAAGGACGAAAAGGACTTTCTACGATTCTCTATTCCGCCTTCAGCCGTTCCGAAAAGCGCCCCAGCACGGCCATATTATCCGGGTGGGCCTCGAAATTCCAGGCTTCGTGAACGTCGATGTTCTCACCCTGTCAATAGTTCGGGCGCCCGTTCAGTTCTAGTTCCCAATTCTCCGGCACTAACTCTAAACGTTTTCCAACTTCAGCAACAAAATCTGCGAAAGTGCGATTAATCTGCTTTATTCCATACTCGCGCTCGTACATAGACCTGACGTTTGAATCGTTCCGAGGAAATACTGCATACCAGTGCATATCTTTACGTTTGCGACGCATTTCGTATAAATGCGAAGCGACATCCATATCTTGGAAGCTATACCCTATAAAGACGACGCATGCTTTCTCCATATCTCTAAAGAAACTTTTGAGCATCTTTCGCTTTTCTTCAATCATCTTAAAGTAGTCGAACTGTGTCAATACGACACCCCCTTTTCCTACATCACTAGTCGCATGCTGAGCGGTTCCATGCGGTTTGTACAAGGGAACCCGTCCCTGAGAGAATTCAAGATGTGAATCTGAAAAAACAGGTATCACACTCGGTAGATTACGATGGCATCCCCATCCTTTTTCCACGAGTTCATCGTAATTTGTAGTAAACAACGCTTTGGGCTCAAAGAATGGCAAGACCGAATGAGGCCACAATGGGCTTGAAACTGAAAATCTCTCGCCAACATATTGGACCAGTGGACGCCTTCCGACTTTTGCCTCAATCAGCGCCGTTGAGTGCTCGAGTGACAAAAGTCCAATTTTACTTGGAGTTTCGGACTCTGAAGTGTCCACCATAAATCGGTGCCACAGCTCATCCCGAAGTCCACTCGCTGCAGGGAGCAGGACACTCGAATCGTCTACAGCCCCCATAGAGGCGCCAGCCCC
>JAUIMA010000680.1 GCA_030432675.1 Candidatus Hydrogenedentota bacterium
TGCCGCGCCTTGTCCATTCCCGCGCGCATGACGGTGGGCTATCTTGAGACGCTGGAGCCCATGGACCTCCATGCCTGGTTTGAGGCGTACGTGGGCGGGCGATGGTATACCTTCGACCCCACGCAGTCGGACCTGCGCGGCGGCCGGGTCATTATTGCCTATGGCCGCGATGCCGCCGACGTGGCGCTCTTTACCCAGTTTGGCGATCCGGTGGATATCCAACAGATGGAAGTGCGCGTGGAGCGCCTGGACGGACCGCCGAGCTGAATACTGCTACCTCACTGCTTCGCGAATTGATCAGCCCGCGCATCCCGTGCGGTCTGGCGCGCTTCCAACCAAGGAAATCGTCGGCCTTTGTTGCCGGGTTGGGGTGGGGTTCCAAACATCATGATGTAGGCGCGACGTGGTTGGTCGGTTTTGTTTTCGCCTGCATAGTGGAAGGTTCGTGCGAGGTGAAACGTGGCTCCACCGGCGGGGAGCGGACAGGCCACTGCGCGTGACTCGTCGGGTGCGTTGTCCACTTCCAGTCCATGGACCCGAGGGTCGTGATTGATGGGATGGTGGGGCAATACCTCGCCGCGATGACTGCCGGGTATGAAATGCATGCAGCCATTCTCCAATGTCGCATCCTGCAAGGGAATCCACACGCTCAGTGCGTTGTATTGCAATTCCGGTTCCCAATAGGCCTCATCCTGATGCCAGGGAGTGGCAACGCCCATTCCCGCAGGTTTGAGGATGGCGTGATTGCCCTGGGCTTCGGTCTCGGGACCGAGCAGCTGAGTCGCGATGCGCAAGGCGGATTGGACACACGCCAACTCTCCGAAGGCGGGGGCGTATCGGGAGGGATTGAGGATTTGTTGAAGCACCGCCGGAGCACCTTCTTCATCGGCACCCGCCAAATCAAAGTGGTCCCCCACGTCGCGACCGGCCTTCGTCTCGAAAAGGCCGTCATACATCGTACGCATGCGAGCGATTTCTTCGAGGGCGACCAGAGAGTTGAGGGCCAGGTAACCCTGCGTTTGGAACTGGGCAATCTGTGCTTCCGATAGTGACGTCGTGCCTGGAC
This sequence comes from Candidatus Hydrogenedentota bacterium, assembly GCA_030432675.1. GTDB lineage: Bacteria > Hydrogenedentota > Hydrogenedentia > Hydrogenedentales > JAEUWI01 > JAEUWI01. Next base: position 1,067 of record JAUIMA010000680.1, read on the forward strand.
TCATAGTAGGGACTCCGATTGGTGGGAAATACATGGACCGTCAGATTTACAAGAGGAATCAAGTGGATTCAAATTGGGCCATCTGCGGTACTGCAAAGAGCCGTTTGCAAGTGCTCAGACCGACTTACGCATGAGTAGGTGGTGACCAATCCCCATCATGGCAATCAGGATGACCAGGCACATTGCTATCAACAAAGAAGTCGTGCTGAAGCCATGGGATAGAGTTCCGTTTTCGAAGAACATGATCCCGATAAGGATATAGAACTCTAGGCCGAGAAAATGTTCGTTTGTCGTGGCGCGCTCGATTGCCGGGTCTATGGGAATGTTCCAGTAAATTAATGTTATATAGACCATGCGTGTCAGGGGTGGTCGGCTGAATAACGCGCCGCCCAATCTCATCTTGCGCCCATTCCATTTCGTCAGCTCGCCGGAATGTGGGTCGTAACGCGCGTATTCATCGGGGCGCAGTATGGTCAGGCCACCCTTTGGCGCGAGGATGGCGAGGCCGCGTCGGGTCAGCACGTAGTATGTACTGTGGCAGCGTCGTTGTACGGCATCTCGAATCAGGCCCACCCAATACAGGGAAAGCACGAGAAAAGCCAGCGCCTGGACGGAGCCCAGAATAAAAGAGTAGGTGAACACGGAAACGATGGGGTCGCGCCCCAGGACTTGGTTCCAATAAGAAGGATTGAAAAACAGGCCCATGGCGATGAGCGGAGTGCCATATACCACCATCGTAAAGAGCGCCCCCTGCTTCCGTCGAAATACGAGTTGTGGCAGCGACGTGTCACCGGAATGTAGAAAGCTCACCCGTACTTCATGGGTGGTGTGTCCGGATATGGAATGGACAAGATTCTGGGCCATACCTTTTTCGAAGCAGGGCCACCAGAGGGTAACCAGGGCGTTGCCGAGTCGGTCCGTAAGCACTCTATTCATCCCGGGTAAATTCAGGCGGAGGGTGCGCTTTTCTCGGAGGCAGAGGGTCCAGGGATCGGGCAGGTAACCAATGCAATCTTCTCGGGCGATGAATTGACGGGCATGGCCGGGACGCTTGATGGCCAAGGTTCGTTGTGTCAGGACGTAGTGGCCGAAAATCCTTTTTCCCACGGCGGCACGAAACAGTTGCGTGCCCCAGTATCCCATCAATGGGAACGCCAATAGTAGTATCGTGATGCTTACGGGGCTGAGACCATCTCGAGGTCCATCGAGGAAGAGCGTAAGCGCCACCGCTCCGAGAAGGTGAACCAGCCCGAAAATCCGGATGGCGAAATAGGTTTGTACTTGTGAATGGGTTAAGGTGAAGCTTTGCATGGGCCCTCGCTCCTTCTATGGCTATCAATATATCGATGAGGAGGAATCAGTGCAAGACCGCACGGGCGTGCTGTCCGTGCGCACTCGACTCGTCGTACTATCTCAATACCCTGGCGATTCCTTCGCTATTCGACTCCCGTTCCGTGCGAGGTGTCCCTTCTTGATTAATTCACGCTGCCGTGCTAGGTTCAAGAGGAGCAGTAGTGATTCGTTGACGCAAACCCGGTCGTTACAAGGAAATTAGGAACAATGTGTCCAATTTCTTGTTGACCCGAAGGAGAAGCGGAATGTCGGATACGGAGAAACCCGCCAGCGCCTTGTCGCGACGCGGTTTTATGAAGGGGGTT
>JAUIMA010000094.1 GCA_030432675.1 Candidatus Hydrogenedentota bacterium
GCGATCGTAATCATCGCACTACCATTCGCGTCCGCAGCCGGGGTATAGCTCAACGTGCCATCACTCGAAATCGCCGGTCCCGCCGAAAACAGGGCGCTGTTCGTATTGCCCGTCACGTTAAAGGTCAGCGACTGGTCACTTTCATTCGAAGGACCTGCACTGATAGCGGTCGCCCACCCCGTTACAGACTGAGCACCCCCATCTTCCAATACGGTTTGGTCGGCACCCTTGCTGAAAGTCGGTGCATTATTCAACGACGTGACCGAAATCATAAACGTCGCCGTTGCCGACGTGTCGTCACCACCATCAGCCACACCCCCATCGTCCTGCAAAGAGACCGTAATCGTGGCGGTCCCATTCGCGTCTTCCGCAGGCGTATAGGTCAGCGTGCCGTCACTGGAAATCGCCGGACCCACCGAAAAAAGCGCCTCATTGGTGTTTGCCGTAATGGCAAACGTCAGCGACTGCCCCGCCTCCGAGGCGGGGCCTGCGCTGATATCCGTGGCCCACGCGGCTACCGTCTGGGCACCGGCGTTTTCCAACACCATCTGGTCCGCGCCGGTCGTGAAGCTGGGTGCATCATTTACCGCCGTCACCGTAATATCAAAATCGGCCGAGGCAGACGTGTCCTCGCCACCGTCTGCCGTGCCACCGTCATCTTGCAGGACCACCGTGATCGTCGCGCTGCCGTGGGCGTCGTCTGCAGGCGTATAAGTCAGCGTGCCATCACTCGAAATCGACGGACCCGCCGAGAAAAGCGCGGTGTTCGTGTTACCCGTCACATTGAAGGAAAGGACCTGCCCACTTTCAGACGTCGCGCCTGCGCTGATATCCGTGGCCCACGCGGCTATTGACTGGGCACCGGCGTCTTCCAGCACGGTCTGGTTCGCACCCGGCGTGAAGGTCGGCGCATCGTTCACCCCATCCACCGTAACCACCACCATGGCCTCGGCCCTATCGCCCAAGGCATCGGTGACTTCAAATGTAAACTGGTCCATTCCAACGAAATTTTCGGCGGGCGTATAGGTCACCGTGGCCTGATTGTCGTCCACCACTGTGATGGCACCCAGCGTTCCATTCGCTGGAGCCTCACCGATGGCGAAACTGAGGGTATCCCCGTCAATGTCGGCGCCCACCAGCGTAATCGTAACCGCCATCTCTTCCCCGGTCTCAAAAGAGCCGGCGAAGGCCAGGGGCGTTCCGGAAAGCGAGTCGGGAACGAGACGGGTCAGGGAATCGAGCAACACGTCAAGGGTTACCCCCGTGGCATCGTCTCCGCTGTTCGTAATCACGACCCGATAGCGAATCGTATCCCCCGGGTCCGCCAGTCCATCGGAATCCAGGTCGACGACCAGTTCATCCTGCAAGGTCGCCGTAACAACCGCCTGAGAATGCACAGGTAGTACTCCACCCGCCATCAAAACCAATAAAAAAAGACCCAGAAAGAGCCGAGAAAGCCCGGGAAGAGCGCGCATAATAAGATTCCTCAAAGATTACCGTGATGCCTATCAAGCCTAACACAGGGCGAGGAATTTGACCAAGAAAAATAGGATTCAGGAAGCGATTGCGTGCGCGCGCCCCCTTCTTCTCTCCTGTCAGAGGCGCCCCGACGCACCGATTGATACTAATAGTTCCGGGACCATTACGTCCGCCATCCACGAAGTTTCATCGCATACGCCTCGATAAGGTCACCCATGGCGATCTTCTTCCGCCACGAATCGGGAATACCCTGCGCCCCATAACAGGCGCCGGCAATCTGACCGTATACCGCCCCCGTCGTGTCGGCGTCGTCCCCGAGATTGACCGCGAGCAACGCCCCCTCCTCAAAGGTCGCGCTGGAATGAAAGGCCCACAGGGCCGCTTCGAGGGATGCCACCACGTACCCCGTCCCCGCAATCTGGGGTGGCACCTTTTCTTTAAAGGACCCCGCAGCGATTTCATCAATCTTTGGACACAGCCTTTGGGTTTCCCAGTAACCCGCTTCTGGTGCGTACCGGGAAGCGAGCAACGCCTCCTTGGTCGTACCATTCAAGGCCCCCACGATCAGTCCGCCAAAGTAACGACAGGCATCGACCGCTTCTTCGCAACCGTGGGTCGTGCGAGAACTCTCCGCCGACTTTTCCATCGCCACTGCCGGATTATCCGCGTAGGCCATGGGGACGGGGGCCAGGCGCATGAGCGAGCCGTTGCCGGCCGAGTGGGGCGAGGTCGAACCACTGAAGGGTTCACCCGTCGCGCCGAATTGGGATAAGGCATTCGCAACGGTGTTTCCAATGTCGAAGCAATGTCCGGTGCTGGAAAGATGCCCTTCTTCCCGCCATTGGGTATAGCGTTTCATCTGGTCACCGGGATCAAAGCGCCCGGTCTCTATCAGGCTCTCTGCCAGACACAAGGCCATCGACGTGTCGTCCGTCCATTGTCCCGCTTCCAGCTCGAAGGGTCCGCCACCCACCATGTCGGAGATGGGCGTAAAACTACCCGGTGGCTTAAACTCCAGGGTGGTACCCAGCGCATCGCCGACTGCCAATCCCAGCAGGCACCCCAGAAACCGATCTTCCTTATCTTCCACCACGTAATGTCTCCCTGATCAGGTTATGCCATAGTCCCGAACAAATTGAATCTGCATCTCGTTCTCCGGCGACGCCCCCGATTGGGCATCAGGACCCCGAAGTTCCCGAATGACGTCTACAAAGTTATCGGGTGTTGCCAAACCCTTTTGTATCAGATAGCACCCCACGACGGTTCCCGTGCGCCCCTTTCCACCCCAGCAATGGACGAATACGCCGTGCCCCTTCGCTATGCCCTCGTCGATGGCCGCCAGAATTTCTCCCATCCTGTCGGCGCTCGGAATGGAAGTATCACGAATCGGCAAACGGACGCATGTGATGGCCCGCCCTGATTCTTTTCCGATTTCCGCGATACGTTCCGCATAGGGTTCAAAAGGCTGGCCACCCCAACTGACTTCATCGGGCTCCATGAGATTGATGACTGTCCCCACACCCAACTGGACGAGGCCGCCCAGTTTTGAATCGGCTTCGCCTGCATCTTGCGCACCGGGATAACAGCCCGCCAATAGCTTTCCCGGCTCAACCCAGTAACTGCGCGTAAAAGGCAATGATGACACGTCCAATCCTCCTCTTTTCTTCGTGAGCGCTGATGATGATGTGAGCGTACCGGAATCGCCTTAGGCGTACAGACGCGCGCTGAGAACGGCTACCCGCCCCGGCGCGCTCCATCCGAGTTCTTCTAACGCTATTCGATCTATGCGCACTTCATGGCAGCTAAACCAGCTTACACACATACCACGCATGATGGAAGGCCTTCTCATCGCCCGGTGATAGCAGCCCATTACCGCTTCACGATCTCCTGTAGTCCCAGACTCCTTCGTCCCCACAGTCCCTTATTCACAAAGGGGGGAGCGATTGACTCATTCGCCATGTGCGACTATAATTCCTGAAGCGGCGTGCGTGCCCCCAATTTGCTTCCGGGTGGGGAAATTTTGAAGCGGGAGACCGTACCAGTGTCAACCAATAGGCATCAGGGTGAATCTTGAGCGGAGTTTCTCTATTTTCTTGTGGCGGCGCGGTATTCTGCGCCGAACATGTATTGACTGCCGCCGACGAATGGGGCCAACTCACGCCGGTGCGCTCGCAAGTCCGGGAGCGCTTGTCCGCCCTGGCACAAGCCCAGACCGACGGTTTTCAGGTGGCAGACGACCTGTTGCAGGCCCGCTCTGAAGCCTTTCGAAGAGATCTCGGTCTCCGCTCCGCCCAGGCCACCCAGGAATGGATGGATGCCCACGGTGTCTCTATTGAGGCCTTTGGCGACTATCTCGAGCGAGAAACCTGTCGTGAGCACTACACGTCGAACGCCCTTCCCTTCGACGCCGCAGAAGAATCGATCTCGGCGAAGGACGTGGATGAGGTGCTCTGGCCCGACCTGGTATTCTCCGGCAACGTTCAACCATGGTGCCAACAACTCGCGGAAATCGTTGCTATCGTCTGCTCGCTCAAGGGCCCGGACCACGTCGATGCCGACCTTGCCACGTGGCCAGAACGACTGACCGCCTATGGCCAGCTCCAAGAGCAATTCCGCGCGGACCTCTTGACCACTACCCGACTGAAAAACGCCCTCCGCGCACAGTACCATGACTTCTTCCTGCTCCACGCTGAAATCGGTATCTTCGACAATGACGCTGCGGTGCGAGAGGCGGTGCTCTGTATCACGGAAGACGGACTCTCCATGGAGAAGGTATGCGAAATGGCAAAAGGTGATTTCATGCATCAGGAGGCACACCTCAACCAGCTTCCTCCCGACCTTCAGACGGCGGCACTCTCGGCAGCGCCAGGAAGTGTGCTTCCCCCTTTTGAGCAGGCGGGGCGTCACATCCTTATGCAGGTCCAGGCGAAGAAAGAGCCCGATCTGGCAGACGAACGCACCCGCTCCCTGTTATCCCAGCGCCTCGTGACCGAGGCCATTCGGCCACTCGTCCACGAGCATATCCAATGGATGGGTGCCACTTCCTAATGAACCAGGACAAACTCAACATTATCGCAAAGCTCGAACTACTGGAGTTTTTTCCGCCCCAGGCGCGGGAGCGCATCGCGGAGTCCTGCAAGGAAATCACCTACTCCTTTGGGGACGTTATCGTTCGCGAAGGGGATCCCGGTGACGCCTTCTACATTCTTGTCGAAGGGAGGGCGCGGGTTTTCAAACGCGGCGAGGGCGGGGAAGAAATCCCCCTGAATGTCCTTCGGCCCGGGGATGAATTCGGGGAAATGGCCCTGTTGGAAGAAGGCACCCGAACCGCGACCGTTCGGGCCAGCGGTGATGTACGGCTTTACCGCCTTGACCGCGTAGATTTCCATCGCATTCTCGGAGAAGACCCCGAACTCCGCAATCTACAGCAACTACGTATTCGTCATCGAAAAGTACATAACTTTCTTCGGGCAACCGAGGGCTTCGGGAGCTTGCCCCCAAAAACACTGCAGGACTTTCTGGAGCACCTCTCGCCCATGTCCGTCGCCGCCAACGAGACCATCGTGCGTGAAGGCGAAATTTCCGAAGAGTTCTACATCATCGAGGAAGGTCGCGCCCGGGTCTTCGTCACCGAAAACGGCACGGATCGCAATGTGGCCTTCCTGCGCGCGGGCGACTACTTCGGCGAAGTATCAGCACTGGAGGGCACCCCGCGGACGGCCACCGTTCAAAGCGTTTCCGAGTGTCGTCTGCTCTGTATGAAACGAGAAGCCCTGCAAGCGCTCATGGCAGGTCACGAAGAATTTGCCCGGGCCATGGAAGACCGCATGGCCGCCTATGCCTACCAGACAGAGGCCAAGGTACCGCTGGACTTCTCCGAGGAAATCCTGCCCAAGAGCGCCCACGCCGAACCCCTCAATATCGATGGCATTCACGCAGAGGCTCCGTCCAAAACACCCAAAAAGAAAAAGAAGGCCACACGAAAAACCAGGACCTGGGGCAAACGGGTCCCCTATGTTCGCCAGATTGATGAGATGGATTGTGGGGCCGCAGCCCTGGCCATGATCTGCCGTTACCACGGTCGGCGGGTCAGCCTTCCGCGCATCCGCCAGCTCGCCCATACGGCCTTGGATGGCACCAGCCTGCGCTCCATTGTCGGTGCTGCCAACGAATTGGGACTCGCCGCCCGCGCGGTTAAGGTCGAGGCGGAGAACATCGACGCTATCGCTATGCCCGCCATTGTCCACTGGGAAGGCAACCACTGGATCGTCGCCGAGCGCGTCACCAAACGCTATGTCTACATCGTTGACCCGGCCGCGGGCTACGAGCGCATTCCGCGAAAGACCTTCGCGGAAAAATGGAGTGGCTATGCCGCGCTCATGGACTACACGCCGTCGTTTGAATCGGCACCGGAAAATCAGCGCACCTGGGGATGGACCTTTCAATTCATCAAACCTTTCCGAGGCACCCTGGTGCAGATTCTCCTCCTGGCCATCATCACGAGCGGACTGCAACTGCTGCTCCCGGTCTTTACCCAGGTCATCGTGGACCGCGTGGTCGTAGACGGCGATGTGGAAACCCTGCACATCATGGTGATGGCCATGATCGTGGCCCTAGGCTTCATGCTGTCCGCCAATGTGCTCCAGCGTTTCATGCTGAGTTTTGCGGCGGTGCATATTGATGCGGCCATCCTCGATCACCTGACACGCCGCATGCTCGCCCTGCCCATGAGTTATTTCAACAGTCGCCGCATCGGCGACATCCAGCGGCGCCTCGCCGGGGCACGGCAGGTTCGCGAATTCATCGTCCAGAGCGGCCTGATGGGCCTCTTGGCCTTGGTTCAGGTCGGGGCCTACCTGAGCTTGATGGCGGTCTACAGCATCCAGTTGCTCCTCGTGTTTCTCGCCACCATGCCCTTCTACGTGGGACTCATGTTCATCTCCCGACGGGTCCTGGGCCCCCTCTTTAATCGCCTGGAAGAAAGCTATGGACGCTATCAGTCGCATCAGATTGATTCCATTCGGGGTATCGAAGCCGTGAAGGCGAGTGCGGGGGAACAGCAGTTTCGGGACCGTATGCTCAACGAATTCCTGGGCCTGGCCAAGACCCAATTCAAGAGCAACTTCACGATCATGTTTTACGACAGCGCCGTCCAGGCGGTCGGTTATCTGTCCACCGTGCTCTTCCTCTGGTTTGGCGCCCACATGGTCATGGAAGGCCAGATCACGATCGGTGGCTTCGTCGCCTTCAATGCCCTCGTCGCCATGGCTTACGCCCCCATACTGACGGTGCTGGGATTATGGGACGAATTCCAGATGTCCGACGTGCTCATGAACCGCCTCAACGACATCTTCGAATTCGAGCCAGAGCAGGGCCATGACCGCAGTCGACTGCAGCCCGTCTCCACCCTGGAAGGACGGATCGACTTGCGGGGCGTCTCTTTTCACTACGGTGGCCCCGGTAGTCCCCTCATTCTGGACAACATCAACCTGGAGATACCGCCCGGAAAGACCGTGGCCGTCGTGGGGCGGAGTGGCTCTGGAAAAACGACCCTCATCAAGTTGCTTGCCGGTCTCCTGGAACCCACGTCCGGCTCCCTCCACTTTGATGGCATCGATTTGAATACCCTGAACTACCGGGACCTGCGACAGCAGATTGGCCTGGTGCTGCAAGACAACTACATTTTCGATGGCACGATTCTCGAAAACATCGCCCTGGGAGACCCCGAGCCCGACATGCAACGGGCCGCCTGGGCCGCCAACGTGGCGAATGCCCACGAGTTCATCGTGCGATTCCCCCTGGGCTATGAAACCCGGGTCGGTGAGACGGGCATTGCGATTTCCGGCGGCCAGAAACAACGGGTGGCTATCGCCCGGGCCGTCTACAACAATCCCCCCATCCTCATATTTGACGAAGCCACCAGCGCCCTGGACGGCGAGTCCGAGCGGGCCATTCAGGAAAACCTCGATCAGATACTGGCCAACCGCTCCGCCGTGGTCATTGCCCACCGGTTGAGTACCATCCGAAACGCCGACCGCATTGTGGTGTTGGAAAAAGGTTCCGTGGTCGAGACTGGCTCCCACGACGAACTCATGGCTCGAAAAGGGCTGTACTTCTATCTCCAAAGCCAACAGGGGGGCTTTTAAGCCATGAGCACCCACGGAAGCAATCTGGAACGACCCAAAGCGGGAAAAGTAACCGAGCTATTCCCCTACGAAATGCCCTTTCGAAGCGCCCGGGTCATCGCTTTTCTTATCATTCTTTTCTGTGGTGCCGTGGGCGTCGCATCCGTCATCGTCGATTGGCCGGAGACCGTCGAGGCCTCCTTCATCATGCTGCCCGAGTCCGGCTCTGACCCGATACAGAGCCCCTTTGCAGGCGTGATCGACCAGGTCTATGCAAGCACCCGGGGCGAAGTTGACGCCGGTGCCCTGCTCTTTACCATTCGCTCCCCACTCATTCTCGAGCTCTCGGTCCAGAAACGCACCCTCGAAAAAGATCTGGCGGCACTCAGCCAACGCCGCGATGCCGGCATAGAATCCCACGCCATTAACCGCAGCATCCAGGAAGCGGAGATTAAGCAGCGGGAGCGGGAGGTTTCCTACCGCATCCAGCATGTGAGCGTCTATCAGGATGTTTCTGATCGTATGAAGGCCCTCACCGCCGAAGGACTGAACTCTACGGTCGACCTGCTCTCACAACAACTCGGACAGGCCCAGGCCGAACTCGATGCCGCGTTGGCCGATGAGCAGTTCAAGGCCGCCCAGCTCACCCTCGCCCGACTGGACGCGGATCACCAACATATGATGGAGGAAATCGCCCTCGAGGAAGTCCGAATTACGGTGCAACTCGAAGGGCTCGAGGCGCGCCTGAAGGATGTATCCGATGATGTCATCGCGGTGCGCTCGCCCTATCGCGGCGTCATCCTTTCGGTTTCCCGAAAACGCCCCGGTGACGTGGTTTCCGTGGGCCAGGAGCTCTGTCAGATTGCCCCGGCCGATGCACCGGCCCGCGCCCATCTTCAATTGGAAGAACGGAGCATGGCGAAACTCCGGGAAGGTCAGTCGGCGAAACTACTCTTTGAAGCCTTCCCCTACCAACGTTTTGGCGTGGTCAATGGCCAGTTGACCTGGCTGAGTCCCGCGGCCCTGCCCGGCAGCGACCAGGGGCGCTTCGTAGCCCATGTCACCCCCGAAAAAGACCGCATCGGTGCGGACCAACTTCTTCGTGTTGGCATGGGGGGTAAGGCCCGAATCCAAGTGGGGCGACGCACCCTTATCGAGTATGCCTTTGAACCCCTGCGCAGTCTCCGGGAAAACATGCGCGACCAGGAGGCGCCCCGGTAACGTGTTGCCGCTCGGCGATGGGCCCCATCCCCGGGCCATCAAGGCAATGCCCCGCTCCCCTACCGAACCTCAGTCAAATCACGTTGTAAAAGCACAAAGGCGCGATGGTAACCCATCGCGCCTCTCCCACCCCGTAAATCAGATGATACTCACCCTGGCATTGTCCCGGTCAGGTGCTCCCGACTACCCACGCTTTAACGTGATGTCGTCGAGTTTCATTCGCTGACTCTCGCCCTTGATGTCCCCAATCTTCAAACTTTCCCCCTTGATGTCGCCAAGCTTCACGCTCTCTCCCTGAATGTCGCCAAGCTTCAAATAGCCAGCGCCACCCTTCACCTGCTCCATATCCTCGGCGGAGAGGGTTTCTTTCTCGTCTTTCTTTTCGTTCAGATCTTCATTGTTGATTTTGCTCATGGAATCTTCCTCAAGTTGGTTTCAGGTTTAGCCTGATGTCATCGTGCTATTTACTGGCAAACGTGGTCGCCACGTGCTTATTCAGGGATTTGGTACGCGCCGCTTCGTCTCACCGTGAGGAACTCTCCCCCGAAATGTCAGGGATCTTCAGGCCCTTCCCTTTAATCTCGCCGCTCTTCAGATTCTTGACCCCGTCCGTCGGGAACTTCGTGTAGACAAACCCGCCTTTTACTTGTTCCATATCTTCGGCGGAAAGGGTCTCTTCCTTCCCTTCTTTCTTCTCGTTCAGGTCTTCATTGTTGATTTTGCTCATTCGTTCTTCCTCAAATTGGTTTCAGGTTTTGTCTGAAGTCGCCATACTATTTGCTGGAAAATTGGGTCGCTACTTGCGTATTCACGGATTTGGTACGCGCCGCTTCGCGGGCCGCCTGGACTGCGGGCAACAGCAGCGCCCCGCCCTTAACCGCGTCCGCCTGCGTGTCGTTCACCGTCTCTTCAACGTTCAAGTCATTGTTCTTAATGGTGCTCATGACAGTTTCCTCCGTACCCCTGCGGGGGTGTGATGTTACGCCGGGGGGCCCTGAAGCCCGCTTACACTATCCTCAACGATGTGATTTGTCTTCCGTCGCATGAGATTAACAACGCAACACGTGTGCCAAGTTGCCATGAGTATCCTTATCACATTGCCATTAAATAGTTTACATGGCCCGAAGTTAATCGGAAACGAAAAGACCCTTCGAGATTTCAGGGCTATCCAGCCCGCAAAACGATACCACGGTATCGAATAGATACTATTCCAGGCCATATCGGAGCAGTTTACGGTCAAGGGTAGAACGACTGACGCCCAGTGTCTTCGCAGTACGACGCTTGTTCCCGCTGTGCATGTCCATCACAGAGGCGATATGGGCCTTCTCCATCTCACCCAGCGTCAGGGGTTCTGCGGACGAAATTGAGGGGGAGGGCGACGCCTTCGGTTCGGATGTCCTTTCCTGGGCTTCTGATGGGGATTCAACGGAAAAAGTGTCCAGAATCACCCCATCGCGGGTAATCGTATCCCCTTCCGAGAGGGCAACGGCTACCTGAATCACCTGTTTCAGTTCACGCAGGTTTCCGGGCCAGGGATGATTCAAGAGCAATTCCAGGGCATCCTCTTCGATACCTGCCATGACCTTATTCATGCTGTTGGCCGCTCGGATGATTTCGCGCCGCATCATTCGTGGCAGGTCGTTGTGGCGGTCTCGCAACGGAGGGACCGTGATGGTAATCCCCTTGATCCGATAGAACAGATCCCGCCGGAATTGACGCCCCGCCACGAAGTCCCGAATCGGGTGGCACGTGGCCGTAATGAGCCGCACATCCGCCCGATGTAGCCCTTCCCCACCCAGGCGCTCAAACTCCCCATCCTCTACGGCACGCAGTATCTTGGCCTGCCCGGTCAGGGAGAGATCGGCAATTTCATCAAAAAAGAGGGTTCCCTCGTGGGCCAGTTCAAATTTCCCTCTTACCTGCCGCTCAGCCCCGGTGAACGCTCCCTTCTCGTGACCAAACAATTGACTGTCCAAAAGCGTATCGGTCAATGCGGCGGCATTGAAGGATACGAAGGGTGCCTGATGTCGGGCGGACGACCGGTGAATCGCCTGGGCAATGACGGTTTTTCCCGTGCCCGATTCGCCGAGCACGAGGACCGGAAGATCGGTCCGTGCGGCCAGCTTGGCCAGGTGTAAGCAGCGATTCATGCATTCATCGGCGCTACGGTAATCATCCAACTTCTCCATGGAGATGCCGTTCGATGTTGCCGCCGGGGAAGGCGACGGGGTCGCTTCAACGTTACTCGCCTTACTTTTGGGGCTCAAGATCTCACGCTCCTATGAACTTTCATACGTCGGCACGTTCCAGGATGCCAAAATCATACAATTTGCGCACGAGCGCTACGTCCAGTCCGACGCCCTCCTGCGACTTGATGTCGGAAAGCACGTCTTGCGTAGGCCGTCCATCAAAGTAGGGCAACAGGCGCAGCAGCGTGGTCGGCACTTCGACATGCTCGCTCCCGCCACCGCCACGGCCTTGTATGGTCGTACGGTCATGGCCAGCCCGTATCGTTGTGAAGGCCGTGGGACGTAGCGGGTCGGGGAAGGTTTCACCATAGACATGGTCATAGTTGGCGCACACTTCTTCCACATAGAGCGCGGCCTTGAACCCCACGACCGAAACGACCTCCTCCCAGGAGAGCGCCTCTACCTTTTCACTGCAGGCCCGATAAAAATCAGCCCGTGTGCCCGACCAATACGTCCACGCCTCGGGGGAAAGCGCGCTGTCGATCCGTTCCTCTTGTTGGGTCGGTGGGCGGAGCAGAAGGGGCCCTGGCTCGGGAACCAATTGGGCAATGGCCCACCAGGAAAGGGAGGACTCAATATGACGAAAGAGATTCCGGATGGCCATCCAGAGATGGCGACCCGAGCCACCGTTTACGTGCTTGCAGAAATAGGTGCTACACACGGAGTTTCGGTGTTCCCAGATCCCACAGAGGGGCCCCTCCCGCGTACCAACTTCGATCGCGTAAGGACAGAGCAAATCGGGATCGCGCCCAAAGCCACCGGTGCTCCCTACCAGGTCATACAGGCCCGATCGCTTCCCTGTTGGAGCAACCCCGTGCAGGGTCACGTTCGCTTCGGAGCTCGTACCTGATTCCACGTATCCGAGCATGACCCTGGCACCCGGCGTGTCCACATCGATGGCCCGGCCCACCAGGTAATTGGGCACGTTGGGAAAATAGGTGCAGCACTTGGTATCCGGGTTATGGGCACCGATCATCGTCTGCTGCTCTTCGGGGGTGCGGGCACACATGGCGCAATCCAGGCACGTCGCAACCCGCTCACGGGGCATGCCCCCAGGCAAGATCGACTGCAACCAGTGTTGATAGAGGGTCGGTAATCCCTCCACCTCCGCCGAAACATCCACATCGGGCATGACAGCTACCTCCGGTTAACCCCCGCACATTCCATGACCTTCGCCACGAAGGGGAATTTCGAAATGAAATTGTTGCGGGATGATTATCACGAATTCCCGCCCCCCATTGCTATCCCGTTCCAGCACGAGAACGACGAATGCTCGAGGGCGGATGAAAGAGAAAGACCGCCAATAGTTGCACTGGCGGTCTTCCAATAAAATGACGTCTGACCCGACTCAGGATTTACCCGACGCTCCACCTCCGCCGTTGTTGGGCTTGAACACATCCCCAAAGGGAGACTTCTGAGGTGCCGCCTCCTCTCCAAAGAGTAGCTTGCCCTGACTACCGCCCACCACATCATCCGGCCCATCCAAATCATCCAGGCGAATGACGCGCTTCTTGGGTACTTCGTTCATCTCGCTATCACGTTTATTAGTGCTCATAGATATACTCCTTATGATTAAGACTGCGCCTTCGTAGAGCGATTCTCGTGCCAAAACACCCCAACCTCCACAAACCACTCTTATTCCACTACTTACGATATTTCAGCAATAGCCATGCGGTATGGGCGCACTTCATTTCAATACCCTTATGTCCTGTAACGATACCCTGGCGACCTCATTCCGGGGCGCACAGACCTGGCGTCTGCTTATCGGACTCATTCCAATGATTCCCGACGTGCAGCGCAACGAGTCGGTCGGCCCTTGCATCGATGGGGCCCGCTCCAGTGCCGACGAAGGGGGCAACGGCAGAGATCCCATTTCTGTGGTAGTATTTGGACATCGAAGCAACTAGCCGAGGCGGTCCGCACATAGTGCCGGGCCGAAAACGCTGTGAGGAGGCCTTCACCATGAGCGAGCAACCAAAGAAAATCTCCGTAAATGACCTGCCAGGGGATGCGACGGCAGCGGTGACCGAAGAAGACATCCAGGAAGTGGCGGATGCGGGCGTCAAGGGTGGCGCGCGGATTGGGATACGTGTGGGAGACCGCATCGGTAAACGAGCCATTAGCCGTGTGGGTATTCGAGACGGCATTCGGGATATCCGCAAGATTGACAAACTCGGCGGAACCAACACCTGGATCAAGAAGTAACCGGCGGTAACTACCCTTATCGGCAGTGGGGCGCGATATGACCTCAACACAGGCGGGTCGGTTGTGGCTGACCGGATTCCCCGAGTATGGGCTGCAACACACCCATCGGCAGGTGCCGGGCGTCCTGTTAGGCAACGTAGCGGTGGCCCGCACAATATTGGCGGATAGCGGCGACGCACCCCGATTCAGCCGTCAATTCGATGCGGAATACCGGTCGATTCTCGATGCGCTTCTCGAAGCCGGCATGCCCTTTCGGGTCCTGAATCTCCACGCCGCCACGTCGAATCTGAGCGCTCAGCTTCGTGCCGACCGCTATCCCGGATTTCGAATCGATGCCCCCGAACAGGGAAGCACCTTTCTCTACCCCCGAGACCTGATGGTCTACCTGCGCTCCCACGACATCGCACTGACCAGTGCCACGTGGCTCAAACCCGGTGCGGGCGACCGAGGGGGTGTGTCGTGTTGGCCCACCTGCTGGTCTGAAGGCGGCCGGGTGCTCTTCAGTGACGATACCCTCGTCGTTTTTCGCCACCCGGAAAAAGCCGAAGCACCGGAACAGGAAACCCTCAACCGTCTGAGGGACCGGGGACTGCGGGTGGTGGAGATTCCCGCCGGTATCTTCGGCACCATCGATCAGGAAGGCCACCTGTCGGGCCTTTTCCATGACCACCACATCGACCGTGCGGCCGGCCTCGTCCGTGGACCGGACGGCACCGGTCACCTGCTACTGGGGCCAGGTTACCGCACAGGCCCGCTGAACGCACCACTCGATGCCCATGAATCCATCGCCGTCGTTCGTCGCATTTGCGAAGCCGCAGGCATCCAGGTCCATGGGATTCCAGACACCGCCCTACCCTATGCCACCAGCCTCGTCCAATCCCCCGAAGGGACCGTCGTAATCAGCGGCGGCAATGAAAGCGTGGCGGAAGTCCTGGAGACCATCATCGGCGCCGAGGCCGTGGTGCCCACCGCCCTGCCGATCACCCACTTCCCCACCTTCGCCAGCGCAGGAATCCACTGCCTCGTTACCGAAAGCCCCGACTTCTTGCTCGCCCCACGAACGGCGACTCCGCAATAGGGACGGACAATCGCCATTCTCTCAACCCCATAAGCGCATAGATCGCTCCCTCCCCTTGGGACTCAAACAACAGGGAAAGTTGAACACCAACGGCAGCCCACCGGCGAATGGCGAATTTGGAACAAAAAATGGCGCGCCAGGAGGGATTCGAACCCGCGACCTACGGCTTAGAAGGCCGTTGCTCTATCCAACTGAGCTACTGGCGCGCATGGGGGAAATTGGGGGGCCGCAGGGGAAGGCGACCGCAGGGCTAATTATTCCACATCGCGCGCAACGGGGTAAAGCACTATTTTGTTTCGAAGACACTATTTGCATGAATTTCTCCTTTTACAGTATACTTAGCGCGTTTGTCTGGACCTTCGTCCAGATACGAGTCGATGACATCTCATTTCCT
>JAUIMA010000095.1 GCA_030432675.1 Candidatus Hydrogenedentota bacterium
GTGCCGGGCTTCCCGCACCATCGTGCGCAGAGCATTGGAACGAGCGATTGATTCCGTGGCCGGCGTGATGCTCTACTGGACCGGGCGATGCGTCCGAAGAGGCCAGGTAGACCACAAAACGATGGGGGTGAAGGGTGAAAATGGGTAGTCCGTCCATTTGTTTTCCAAGATAGGGGAATGCTGTGCCGGGGCTTTCTACCCACCCTTTGGCCATGATAGTTTTGCGAGAGGTTCGTTCTATTTATGCAGTTACCTAATTCCTTGGATAAGAGATTCAAAGAGATATCGAAAGAGTGTCTGTCTTGCTATCGAGAGGGAGATTTCACTAGATTTATCGAGCTACAAGAGGAGAAGTGGAAGTTGTTGCCTGAGCCCAAAGAAGACTACTTTGAGAGTTTTCACGTCGCCCACAATATCGCAACCGTGTCAATTGAAGCCGGAGACTTGGAAAAGGCACGGTCATGGTCAAAACGATTGTTTCGGTGCGATTCGGGGCGGGCAGAACTCGGTGAAAGAGACTTCGTTGCCGGTCAGGTGGCCTTCGCCGCTGGCAAGTGGGAGTTGGCCCGTGAGCATTTTGTACGAGCGAATGTGCTTTCCGAGGGGGCCTGTTTTTCGGGGGAGGATCGTAGGTACTACGATTTCTTCTTGGGCAAACTCGATCAGCGCTCAGACTCGGTACGAGGCGAGTGTAAGAAATTGGCTGCTTGGCCCCTTCCCGAAGAGAAGGAGATCGAGGTTGATGGGGATGAGCTAGACACTGAATTGCATCACCAAGTCCAGTTACAAGCAGCCGAAGGAGACTCAAAACTGGCAGAAGGAAATACAGAAGAAGCGATCAAAGACTATCGTGCCGCTATCAAACTGCTCCCGGAACCGCAAGACCGTTGGGAAGCCAGTACTTGGTTGCATACAGCTTTGGGTGATGCATATTTCCTGGACGAGAGATTTCGCGAAGCGGGTTCCGAATTCTATAATGCGTTGAATTGTCCAAACGGATTTCAGAATCCGTATGTTCTTGTTAGGCTGGGGCAGTGTCTGTTCGAGCTTGGCAATCAGGAAGGAGCAAAGGAGTACTTGCTCCGGGCCTTTATGCTTGACGGTAAGAAAGTCTTTCAGGGAGAGGACAAGAAGTATTTCGGGTTGATTCGGCCTCTTGTTTGATGCTTCTAGAAGATTCAACCGGTTGTGGCAAAGGTGGCCTCTAGTGTGGCTTCTACCGCCGCACTCGGAAGTAAAGCAAGGTCCGTGGCCCCGGCCCCCTTCCTGCCCAGGGGGACTATGACCTCTATGCCAGCGCGTTGGATGGCGCTACGCGCGTTTATTCCAATCCCCAAACCCTGAGCGTTGAGCATTTTGTGACGACCTACGACCTCGATGGCGTCGGCAATCGGGATACGGTGGCATACAATACCGGGACCCTGGCCTACACCATGGACCCGAGAACAAATGGACAGACTACGGAAAAGCTTGCGAAATGCTGCCATCGAGTATAGGCTGAGCCCATGTGTCGCGTAGTCTGGGTCGTGGTGCCGGGCTTCCCGCACCATCGTGCGCAGAGCATTGGAACGAGCGATTGATTCCGTGGCCGGCGTGAAGCCCTACTAGACCGGGCGATGCGTCCGAAGAGGCCAGGTAGACCACGAAACGATGGGGTGAAGGGTGAAAATGGATAGTCCGTCCCTTTGTCTTCCGGAAAGTGTTTGAGGAAAAAGGGGATGGACTTCATTGGATAAGCGATGCGAATGAATATGGAGACTATATAACAGACAAGCACAAGGGACCGGTTGGTCTCTTCATACCTTGGAAGGACATCAATGGAGTCTAGGCAAATATGCTCTGTAGATCAATATCTAAAACTTGTCAGTGAGGACTCTACGGCTGCGAGGTGGGTCGAGGCACCTCCCTCGATCTGGTTAAGCATTCTGGAGGAACTGCCAAACCTCAAAGAAGATGTACTTCTGAACAAGAGGCTTCCAGAGCAAATTCTGAATAGACTATCCATGGATGACGACAGTCGTGTCAGGAGTCTTGTTGCTATGAAAAGGCAACTTTCCCATGAGATTTTCCAGAGACTGGCGTGCGACGCCTGTGAAGGCGTTCGAATGAGAATTGCACTCAATCCCAAGACGCCAGTCGAGATATTGGAAAGAATGCAGGGGGATACATGGGATAACATTGACGACACTGTCCGAAAAAGACTTGCCAAACGTGGGAAATTCACATAAAGCTACAAGATAGGCGGGTCTGCGGCTGGCTCGCACAGGAATATATCGCTGGACGGTAAAGTGACCATAGACTAGCTGGTGAACAACGGGAGCCATCTATATCTGGTGAACACAACCCATTTCTCTTTATGGGGTATGCCTAGGATCTAATATGGACAGTCACCTATAAGTGTGCAGATTTGTAGGTGGCTGGCTCCCTCTTTCCGCTGAGCGTGCGTTGCCGCAGACAGGAATGTCCGCGATCCTTTTACTTTCGGTTCCCGATTCGTGTCGTACTGCCGGTACAGCCACGCCCATGCGCATTTTTGTTGCGTTGTCCGCGACGCGAGCAGTCCGTCATCGCTCTCACGCGAACCGCATCACTTTGGGCGAGACTGTCCCTTCGCTATTCTGAAGACCACGGACGACTGTTATGTGGACGACGTTAACATCGGCCATTTCACGACGGAATACGCCTACGACGCCCTGGGCCGCCGCATCGAGAAACTGCATGCCGATGGCACGGACACGCGCTATGTCCATGACGGTTCCCGTGTGGCAGAGGAATGGGAAATCTCCGGGGTTTATTCGGCCCCCCGAGCCCTGGGTGTTGGGCCTTTCGTGACAGGTTATGATCTGGATGGGGCGGGCAATGGGGATAGGGTGGCATACAACACGGGGACTCTGGCCTACACCATGGACCCGACCACGCCCGACCCGGCGGATGCCGCGATGCATCCCTACACCACGGTGCCGGGTGGGTGGGGTGGCTAGATTCGCCGCGCCAGGTAGAGGCAGGCGCCCCACAGGATCACGAGTCCCAGTAGAATGAGGGCGTTGGCGGGGTGCCAGTTGGCCAGGGAATAGTGGTCATAGTGCCACAGGGGAACGATGCCGAGGTGCCAGCCGGATTCTTCGGGGGTTACGCCAGCTATCGTGGCGTCTGGGGGGAGTTCCAGGTAGGACGTTACGGGGTAGCAAAGGACGAAGAGGAGGAGTAGGGCGCCGATGGGGGCCACCAGAATCCGAAAGTCCTGGCGCTCGTTGTTGAAATCACTGCTTGTTTGCATCCGCTCATTTCCTGCCGTTTACTTCGAATTGCACGGATCCTGAAACAGATACAGTGGTCCCGTGCGAGATGGTTTCGAAGTGCACTCCCATTGCCGCGTCAGCAACCCGCCCCGGTGCTGTATTTCCAAGTCACATCGATAATCGCACGCCAGGCGTGCAGCCCCTACCGACATTTTCACGTCTTCCCCAAGCCGTGTACCTTCACCCTAGCACCACGGCCGGGATTCTGTCAAACAGGAGGCCGTTTCAGCGCGTGATCGCCCGGGGTGGCCGGCACGGTTTGCACCCCTGATGAAAGAGCACTTATAGTGGGTTGGAAAGGGGACAGGCTTGGCGGCCGCTATCTCGTTTTATGCCGTTTGTTTTCCCGGGCGGCGGGGAAGGATACGTCATTTCATGAAGTCTAATCAGGAGTTTCGAAATGGGTGTTGTCTTTTTTGCCGGTCTGCTGTCCTTCTTTCTTGCCGCTGTTCCGTGGGCGTCCGCCGAGCCCTTCGTCGTGGCGCCTTATTCGCAACAGGTGCACCGGGCCTATGTGCCTGACCTGAATCAACTTGCGGACGGTGTCCAGCGGATCTCCCAGCGTGATTCGGGCGCAGTTGTCGCCCAAACGGCGCAGGGTGTGTTTCGGGTAGATGAAGGGGGGTGGGAGGCCCTGACCGATGGGCCGGAAGGGCACCCCTTTTCGCCGCTGCCCTGGTTTGAGTCGTTGGGTGCCCACGGGCTGAGCCGCGATTCGGTTCGCGACGTGGACCAAACGGACGGCGAGATTGCGGTGGCGGCCTCCACGGGGCTTTTCCTCGGTGACGGGTCGCAGTGGCGGCTTGCGCTGCCCCAGGAGGGGGCCATTCGTTGGGCGCCGGTCGATGTGCGGGCTGTGGCCTATGACCCCCAGGGCCAACTCTGGTTCGCCTGCCCCCAAGGGGTAGGACGTCGAGACAGGGATGGCGGCTGGACCCTGTTTACGGGGAAGGAAGGCCTCCCTTACAATGATTTTACCGCGATGGCCGCAGGGCCCGATGGCGTGTGGTTTGGCACGACCAACGGCGCGATACACTTCACCGAAGGCGATTGGGAATTCCGTCAGGGGCGGCGCTGGTTGCTCGACAATCATGTGAAGGATGTGACGGTCACGCCGGACGGCAACGCCTGGTTCGCCACGGAGCAGGGCGTTTCCTGTATCGCGCGGGTGCCCATGACCCTGGCGGAAAAGGCGGCCCGCTATGAAGCCCAGATTGACCAGTACCACCGGCGGACGAAGTTTGGCTACGTGACCAACGCCCGGATGGCGAGTCCGGGTGCCCTGGAAAGTGCGACGGCTTCCCCCTCGGACAACGACGGGCACTACACCGGGATTTACCTGGCCTCGGCCAGTCTGGGCTACGGCGCCACGGGCAATCCCGCGCTCAAAGAGAAGGCACACCGGGCCTTCGAGGCACTGGCTTTCCTGAGCGAGGTGACCCAGGGGGGGAGCCACCCGGCCCCCAAGGGATTCATTGCCCGATGCGTGCGGCCTACCGACGGGCCCAATCCCAATGAGGAGTATAGCCACGAATACGACCGAAAGCGCCGTGAGCGGGATACCCGCTGGAAACAGATGGACCGACGTTGGCCCACCGATGCCACGGGTGAATGGTATTGGCTCTGTGATTCCAGCTCTGACGAATTGGATGGTCACTACTTTGGCTATGGCACCTATTTCGACCGGGTCTGTGAGACCGAGGCGGAGCGGGACCGGGTGCGGGCGGTGGTGCGCCGGGTGACCGACCACCTCATCGACAACAATTATTACCTGGTGGACTACGATGGCGAGCCCACGCGGTGGGGTCACTTTGCGCCCGATTCGCTGAACTGTGATGGTCAGTGGTGGTTTGAGAGCGGGCTGAATGCCCAGAGTATCCTGACCTATCTTCAGGTGGCCCATCACGTGACGGGAGACGCGAAGTATCGGCAGCACTATCTCAAACTGGCGTGGGATGAGGGCTATGCCATGAAGACCGTGACCACACCCAAGATTCAATTTGGACCGGGGTCCCTTGGCCAGGGCGACGACAACATGGCCTATATGAATTACTACCACCTCATCCGCTATGAGACCGACCCCAAGTTGCTCAGCATGTACTACAATTCCATTTACTGGTATTGGCACATCGAAAAATACGAGCGGAATCCCTACTTTAATTTTATCTATGCGGCCTGCGTCGACGGAAAGCGCCGGACGGATCAGTGGCGGACCATCGAACTTTCGCCGCCCAGGGAATACATGGCCCACGGCGTGGACACCCTCAAGCGCTTCCCCTTGGACCTGGTGGACTATGGCCTGTCCAACGCCCACCGCATCGACGTGATTCCCCTCGGCGACCACACCCAGGGGGCCTTCTCGGGGCAGCACGAAGGCGAAGGCCACGGCCACGACGGCCTGGTTTTTCCGATTGATGAGCAACACGCACTCATCTGGGGCGAAGATCCCTGGCACCTCGAGCACAAGGGCAACGAACGACGCCTGCGCGACCCCGTGCCCTATTTGATTGCCTATTATATGGGACTGGCCCACGGATTTATTGTGGAGTAAGGCGGGGGGGCTTGCGTCCCATTCAGGAGCTTGGACACTCCTGTCCGAGGCAATGGGTATGGAGGCCATTCAGCTTGCCGTGAGTTTCATGGAATGCGTAGGGTAAAAAATAGTGGCTTGGTTTCATTCAGGCTGCTCAGCCGAGCCATGCCGGATACAGGTGATCTGGTGTCTCAAGTTCATCAAGCCAGGGTTTGGGTGCCTTTTTCCTCTTGCGTGTACCTTGCCTCGGACAGGAGTGTCCAAGATCCTGGAGACAGCGAAGTAGCCCCTGCGCTGGTAGCACATGGGCAATGGGCGGTGGCTTCGAGATGGGTTGTTTTTCAGTTCATTCTCTGCAGTATGAAATGCATGAGGAGTCCAGAATGTTGATTCTGATTTCCATTATACTTTTCCTGATTTGGTTGCTCATTTTCGTAGTGACTTGGTTAAGCGGTCTCCTCTATCTGTATCGACCAAACCGTGATGAGACCGGGCCATCGCCGCTGGTATTGCCATTCGTGGCTCCTTGCTTGGTCACACTTCTAGTCGTTGTGAACGATTTGCCCAAGTGGCTTATTGGTGTGGCTTTCTTCAGCGATTTTAGTTCACTACTTGTTCTGGCTTTTGTTCCAAAACTGTTACGAGAGCTTTGGGAAACATCGCGATTTACGTGTGTCCTTGGATTGTTTGGGATTCACGAAAGTGTCAAGGTTACGCTGACGCTTCATCGCTCTGGCAAGTATTTCCTCAAAAAGAAGTGGCCCCGAGAATTTTGGGAAGTCGAAATGATTGAGTTAAATGAGGAAGGCACGTACACGGCATGTGAGGGTGGATTTGAACTTCGCGACGTTGAGCTAAGTACACGTAGGGTGCTTCGTGAGAAAGAAGGGGGCTATTGGGTGGTAGTTGAGCAGGAGCTGAAAGACTGCCCCAAAAAAAGGCATTCACTGTTCAATTGTCATTTGGAGGTGAGTAAAGATATTTCGGAGTAACGCGGCGTCCCAATTAGGAGCTTGGACACTCCTGTCCGAGGCAACGGGCATGTGGGGTGAGTCAGCCCGCCGTGAGTTTCATGGAATGCGTAGGGTAAAAAATAGTGGCTTGGTTTCATTCAGGCTGCTCAGCCGAGCGATGCCGGAAACAGGTGATCTGGTGTCTCAAGTTCATCAAGCTTGGCCTTGAGTGCCTTTTTCTCTTGCGTGTGCCTTGCCTCGGACAGGAGTGTCCAAGCTCCTGGAGAGGGTGCTTGAATTTCTAGGGATATTCGAGCTATATATAGGGGAGAGAAGTATAGTGAAGTGAGGGTGGGAGATATGGGCGATTATGAGGGCAGTATCGACTTTGGTGACAGCGGGACGGGGTCTCCCTTTCTATCGCAGGGGGAATCAATCGATATTTCTCAGCGAAACCTTCCGCATTGGCAATTCGACGGGGGGCTCTATTTCGTGACGTGGCGATTGGCCGACTCTCTTCCCCGAGGGCTTTTGCAGGAGTGGATGGAGGAAAAGCGAAAATGGCTTGGAAAGCATCCCAAGCCTTGGTCTGACGAGGAACGGAAGTCTTATCGCAACCTGTTTCCAAAGAGAATGGATGCCTGGCTGGATGCGGGATTCGGAGCGTGCGTACTGCGAGAGGAGGCCTGCGCCACCATCGTTTCGAACGCCCTTCGCTATTACGATGGGAAGCAATATGATGTGGCCTCCTTCGTGATTATGCCCAATCACGTCCATGTACTCTTTCAGCTCCGAGGCGACACGAAAATACGGAAGGTCTTGCAAGGGTGGAAGGGTGTCTCCGCGCGTAACATAAATCGCTATCTGGAACGGCGGGGTTCCCTTTGGCAGGAGGAGTCTCGGGATACGTCGTTGCGAAGCCCTGACCATCTGGTGCGTTGCTACGCATATATTCGGGAGAACCCGGCTAAAGGTGGGGTGCCGGAAGGAGAGTTCCTTTATTATGAAGCGCCGGGGTTTGGCGCGAAGATGCGGGCGTGGACGGGGGACTTTGATGCATAGAAAACATCTTTGGGGTATCAAGGTGACCATTAGTGTCGTTCCATCGAGGAGCTTGGACAGTGCTGTCCGAGGCAAAGGGTACGTGGGTCGTGCAGCTCACCGTGCGGTTGTTCGCCTATTCTGGCTGTGAAGAGACGCGTTGCAACATTTGTGGAGCACTGCGTTGCCTTGCGGGGGGAAGTCTCATCGATGTTGGATAGGGGGCCTTATGCGTCTTCTTGTCTCGCGTGTGCCTTGCCTCGGACAGGAGTGTCCAAGCTCCTGGGGAACGTGCTACACTGCACGCGCTTTTAAACACCCGGCAAACGGAAGGATTATGTTCATGGAAATCGGCTCAGGAACCCATCGCTATACCGTCGTTGATCAGTGGGGGAATTTCCCTGCGGACCTCGTCATCGGCACGACCCACGCCATCGTGGAGGATAAGCAGGGGCGCATATTTGTCCATCACACGGGGCCGAAGTGCGTGGTGGTGTGTGAACCGGACGGTACGGTGTTGGAATCCTGGGGTGCGGACTGGCATGGGGGCGCCCATGGCATGATACTGAATGAAGAAGGCGGCGAGGAGTTCCTCTATTGCGCGGCCACGTCGGCGGGCGTGGTGGTCAAGACCACGTTGACCGGGGAAGAGGTCCTGCGGATTTCGACGCCACCCCGCAGCGATATTTATGATGACGAACGGAAGTTCGTGCCCACGGAAACGGCCGTGGCGTCCAATGGGGATATCTACATCGCCGATGGCTATGGTCAGAGCTGGATTCATCGCTACAGCCCGGCGGGAGCGTACCTCGACTCCTTCGGCGGTCCGGGTAGTGCGCTGGGGCAGCTGCAGTGTCCCCATGGCCTCAAGATAGATACCCGAAGTGGCGAAGAGCGTCTCCTGGTGGCCGACCGGGTGAACGTGCGACTCCAATACTTCACGCTGGCCGGGGCCTGTATCTCGGAAGTCACGGAGGAATTGCGCTTCCCCTGCACGGTGAATCCCTGGGGCGAGGAAAACTACGTGCCCGATCTGCACTCCCGAATTAGCATCTTCGACAAAGACGACACGCTGATTAGCCACCTGGGCGACCGACCCGACTGTTGGAAAAAGGATGGGTGGCCCAATCTGCCGGAGTCGGATTGGGTGGAGGGGGCCTTTTCGTCTCCCCACGATTTGCATGTGGACGCGAAGGGAAACATCTATGTGGCGGAGTGGCTCTCGAATGAGACGGGGAAAATTACGAAGCTGGTGCGTGTCTGAAGGAGCCCGACGCGGAGGAGAGGGAAAGGCGGAATCGATCAAGATTCGTGGTGTGGGGTGCTATTGCCTTCTAAGCGTCGTTGTGCTCTTGTGCTGGGCTGGGTGTGCGCATAACCGCGCGCATGACGCCTCGAAGACACCGGTGTTCCATGTGGATTTCCGTTTTGATGTTGACATCGAGGGACGTCTGGTGGAGCCTGCGGGGGAAATTAACGCGCGGGGTGCCACGCTCTTCGTTACGCTGCTTCGTCATGCAGAAACTGGGGGCAGCACGGCATCGGTGGTAGGGGATTCGGAGATTGGACGAGATGGTTTCATCGACTTTCGTTTTCCACTTGCCTTCGCCATAGACGAGGACGCAACTCCAGAAAATGGGTTTCCCGGCATGGAGAATGGTGAGGCGCTGGGAGCGTTCGTGGAAGAGAAACTGGGGGAGGCATTATCGAGGATTACGATACGGATTGAGATTGTGACGGGTGGGGAGACCCTATTCGAACGAGAAACTGTAGTTGGGACACTCCCGAGGAGCGAAAATGGTGTTATGTCGTTCGACCTGGGGGAAGTGAAATTGGGGTGGAGTATACGGATGCCCAATGCGTTCTCGGATAAGGTTACCATCAACGGTTCACCGGGAACGATGAAAGAGCAGGATAGGTGATCGACTCTCGTTGCGTGGATATTCGCACGGAGCGGTGGAGGTCGGGCGCGTCAAAAGGACCAGGACAAAGGAAGTCACCGATCATGGATCCAGGCAACTACGCTATGCAACATGTCTCGCGACGCTTTAATGGCTCTCCTGAACGTGCGTTTGAGGCCTGGACGGATGCCAGGCTGATTAAGCAATGGTTGGACGAGTGTGGATGCGACCCATCCAGTGTGGAATTGGTTTTAGGTATTGGGGAGGCGTTCCATGTAACCGTTCAGTGTGCGATGGGCCAAGTACAATATTCTGGACAATTTCAACACATTGATCGCAACAGGAGGCTAGTATTCTGGTTGGCCGACATGCGAGTGCCGCAACAGTGTTCACGGGTAACAGTGGATTTCGAGTGGACAGGGTCTCCTGATTGTGGCCAGGTTACCGTAAGTGCGGTAACGCCGTTACGGGAAGAGTGGGCAGCGGATTACCTCCCCAGGTGCTGGGAAACGCTACTGGACGGTCTTGTGAAAATGTTGGAGAAGCCTGCATGGTGACTGGTCTTCGATGAAGGTCAGAAATATAACTTTCACGTCGTGGCGGAGCGAGTCTCCGGGTCCGGGATTCCCAAATAGACCTTGGTAGTGAATAAATGGCGAGCTGGAAGCCGATGCCTTTTTGAGTGAATTGACTATCGACGGCAATCCGGTAATTGAAGTGCAGTCGGACGAAGATGCCAAAGGTATAGTCCCGAAGGGACGCCATATCGTAGCCCAGGTGTGACCGAAGGGAACCCTGGGTCTACGTCGTTTTCAAACGACGAACCCCGAAGGGGTGGCATAGGACGTCGATGCTCGAAGTGGTAAGGGCTAAACTATTTCAATCTAAATTGACGCACAATTCAACTGATTTCAACGGAGGGCACCATGTCGCAATCTCACTGTAACCTGATCTACCATCTCGTGTTTTCCACCAAGGAGCGCAAGCCCTTCCTCACACCGGACTACGGCCGTGACGTGCACCGTTATCTGGCGGGCGCGGTGAAGGGCCTCGGCGGGATTCCGTTAATCGTGAACGGGACCGAAGATCACGTACACCTGTTGACCAAGCTCAACCAAAACCACAAAATCAAGGATGTCCTGCGCGAGATCAAGGCCAACACGTCGGGGTGGATTCACCGCACCTATCCGCAATTGGAAGACTTCGCCTGGCAGGCGGGTTACGGTGCGTTCACGGTGAGCGCGAGTCAGAAGGATGTGGTGTACGCCTACATCGAGAACCAGGAGCATCACCATCGCGTTCGCACGTTCAAAGAAGAGTATCTCGCCTTGTTGAAGGCCCACGAGGTGGAATACGACGAACGGTATATGTGGGATTGACGTGGTGGAGAAGCTATGCCATCCCTTCGGGATTCATGTTGGCAGGGACGCCGTGATCCCAGGGTTCGCTTCGCTCACGCCTGGGCTACGATATGCCGTCCCTTCGGGACTGATATTCGGCGGGGTTCGTTTTCTTGCCTCGAAAATCGACCGCAGCCGAATTCGATTGAGGACTTTCACTAGATTGGGAAACTGAAAGGAGCCGGATGAAAACCATTCGCAAGATTACCAGAACATATGCATACCCTTCCCACGCAATTACTGTATTCAACAGGATCGCTGAAGATCTGAAAAACGATGGCTACGGCCTCTTGGCGATAGAAAAGGACTACTTATTGGGCTGTGGATTCACGTTTCGCTTCTTCGGTATCAGCATGGACGAGATACCGGAATACCAGCTCATACCAATCTATGGCCGCCTGAGGAGGAGCGATGATCAGCGTTTCGACGGCTGTCAGATAAAACAGGTCCTTTCCATGAAGCTTCTGTGGTTTGCGGTGGGTTACTTCTATTTGCTCGAACGATGTGACTGACGTACAAGTGCGTGCCCTTTCAGGTCCGACAAATCACTGCGCTCTTTGCGTTCTTTGTGGTTAATCAAATCGGTCGTTTACGACAACATCGTCTGCCCACCGGTCACGGGCAATGCCTGGCCGGTCTCGTATTGTTGCTGGGTCAGGTACACAATCGCCCGCAACACGTCCGGACCCGTGCAGCCGCGGCCCATGGGGACCTTCGCTTCGTAGAAGTGCTTGACCTCTTCCACAGTCTTCGCACCGGGCACTTTGCCGGAGTGGAGGTATTGGACGAACAGTCCCTTCTCCGGGTCGGACCAGAGGGGGCCGTCGAAGAAGTTGCCGGGGCATACGCTGTTGACCTTGATGCCGTCTTCCACCAACTCCAGGGCAAAGGACTGGGTGAGTCCGATGCCGCCGAATTTACTGCCGGCGTAGGCACCGTTTTTGTTCGAGCCGACAAGGCCGGACTTGGAGTTAATTTGGACGATGTCGCTCCAGTAGGTGGGCTTGGCGCGGTGTTGGCGTGCCATGATGGGAGCGGCGTTTTGGACGCAGAGGAAGTAGCCTTTGTAGTTCACATTGGTGACGAAATCGAAATCGGCTTCGGGCTGTTCTTTGACACTGCCCGCTTTCACGACACCCGCGTTGGCGACGAAGAGGTCGAGGCCACCATAGTGACGGACCACCTGGTGCATGGCATTCGCAAGGCTCGCGCTGTCGGTTACGTTCATCGCAAGGCCCGTGGCGCGACCGGTGCCAAACTCGGCAACGAGGCCTTCGGCGGCCTTCACCGTGCCTTCGGCGTTGATGTCCGCGAGGACCACATGGGCTCCTTCGGCGGCAAGTCCCTTGGCGATTTCGAGGCCGAAGCCCTGCGCCGCGCCGGTGACGAGTGCGACCTTACCATCCACGGAACCCTTTGCCCGGGCACCCTGGGCCACCTTGCGGCGGTAGTTTTCCACTTCCCAGTTTTCGATGAAGTCGCGGTCCACTTTGGTCATGTATTCAATGCCGCTAATCTGGCGGGAACCGGCCATGATCTTGATGTCGTCGATGTAGATATCCCGAACGGTGGCGGAGTCTTTTTGCGTGTCGCCCACAGTGAACATGCCGAGGCCCTGCACGAGAATCACCAAGGGCGCGAAGCCGGTTTTCTCGGTGTGTTCCACCACCGACTTGGCGAGGTGGGCGCAGAGAGAGGCTTCATCCATCGTGGGGTCGCCCACCAGCCACAGGGGGAAGGACTTGCAGTACACAATCTGGTCGGGAATCATGGGGCCGCCCAGCGCGGTTTCTTTGCCGTCCTGTCCGCCGACGAAGGCCGCGACCGCTTCGGAATCGTCAAAGGTGACGACCTTGAGGTTGGGTCCGTCGGAGAGGAGGGCGCGGAGCATGGGGCCCATACGGTTCACGAGCTCGACGCGGTGTTCGTCTTTCAGCGAGAAGATCTTACCGTAGGGCGTGGGGGAGGGGGCGCCCATGAAGGCGGTGATTTCATTAAGGATGGCGTCGGTCTTGGTCTTGATTTCGTCGGGCGTCTCACCGCTGATGATGAGGCCGTGGTTCCCCATGAAGACGGCTTCCGGCTCGGCCTTGCCCGTCGTCTTGGTGTAGGCAGCCATAGCGTCCGCGAGGCCTTTGGAGAGGACATAGCCCGGTGTCACATAAGGGAGCCAGAGCACGCGGTCGCCAAATATTTTCTCCGTGAGGGATTGGCCGCCTTTCGCGCAGGTGATCATGTTCACGATGGTCGAGTGGGTGTGGACCACGTAGGTGCCGGGCATGAGGTGGTGGAGGACGCATTCCACGGAAGGGCGCTGGCCCCGCTCGGGGTAAATGCGTGCCGCCATGACGGCGTCCTTAAACTGGGCTTCCCGCTCGTCGATGTCGTCGCTCAATGTGCTGTTGAGGAGGGCGTCGAGGGCGTCCCGATCCATTTCCACAAAGCCTTCGGGACCGATATCCCCGAGGGAGGTGCCGCTGCCCTTGACCTGGAGACGGCGACCTTCCTTGACGGAGGTGTTGCCACCGCCCGCGATTACGAAGCTCGGGTCCGTGCCGTAAAACTGAGACAGGGCCACGAGTTGGTCCATGGGGGTGGTCAGGGTCGAAAAGTCAGGCCAGGGGATGGGGGAGGACATTATGTGAGAGCTCCGGTAGATTCGCTTCGAAAGGAGTTGAAAGTCTGTTTATATTATGGAGCGCCAGCGGCCCGCTGGCCTTGCACCGAAGGTGCATAAACTAACGCGCCATTGGCGCGCTTTGCCGGCGGGCCGCCGGCGCTCCATAGTTCGCCATAATATTTTGATTGCCGACGGGCCGCCGTCGCACCATGATGCGTCTTAATATTTTGATTGCCGACGGGCCGCGGCCGCTCCATAAAGGACGTCATCCCCGTGTTCGCGGGGATGACGGTACTAATTTATCCAATCGCGGGCGCATTCGCCATCAAGTAGGCTTCGGCTTCGTTGGACCACAGGCCATTATTGCCGGCCGTGATTTCCGCGAGCTTTGCGTAGAAGGGGTCATCCTTGCCGAGGTCGGCGAGGTCGTCCAGTGCTACCAGCGGCATGTTGGTGTTGGTGTAGATGAGCTTTTTGCCACCAGGGATGTTTGGCAGGTTGGCAATCGTTTCGGCAGCAGCGTTCAAGCCACCAATGTGGGTAATCATGACGGCGGGCTTGAGCTTGCCTTCGCCCATGTATTTCAGGGCAATCCGCATGTCATTCGTGTCGCCGCCACTGTTGGCCGCCACGTGGTGGGAGGCATAGTGGACGTCGTAGAAGTTAATGGTCGCTTTGAAGTCCGTGTTCGACGGTCCGGCGAAGAAGTTCAGGCAGCCGTTGGTGCCCATGATAGCGCTCGCCTGCTCGATGAGTCCGGGAACGGGCGCGAAGACAAAGACGTCGGCAAAGCCCTTACCGCCGGTGATGTCGCGCATGTCCTGGACGGGGTTACCACCGCCCGTGTTCACATAGTGAAGCTCGACGCCGTTGGCCTTGGCGTCTTCCACCGTGAAGAGGCTGGCCGCGCGGTCGAGACGTCCCTGGTCGATATCGGTCACGACCAGAATCTTGGGCTGGTCGGGGCCGTGAAGGGCATAGTCGATGGCACCGAGGCCCA
>JAUIMA010000096.1 GCA_030432675.1 Candidatus Hydrogenedentota bacterium
TATTCTGGACCTGCTAATGCCGGGGAAGGAAGGCCTTGAAACCTTGATGGCCCTGCGATGCGACCCCGAACGACCCCGGATTATCGCTATTTCTGGGGGGGCACGGGCCGTAGGTGCAGACTTCCTGCCCGCTGCGCGCAAGCTGGGCGCCGATTTGACCCTGAAGAAGCCGTTCCACAATCAGGAACTACTGGACGCGATTGCCAGTCTGCTTGCACAGGCACGCGACGGCGATTAAGGGCTGGGGCGAAATCGGGACTTCCGTGGCCACTCAGGCAGGAACATGGGTAGACTTAAGTGGCCTCAGGGTAAAGGGTTAGGGCTTATTTGTTCCTCGCAATGCGCCCGAAGCGAAATTTTTTCTACTTTTCGGGAACTTTTCCCACGCTTCCGGGATTATACACCCTGTGTAGGCATAGTAAGGTGGCGGATTCACACCCGACGAATCGGGTGATAAACCGGCCGCGGGAGGCGACCTACCCGCTACCGATGCCGGACATGCCTCCTGCACCTTCACAATAACCAACTTTACGTGTATCAAAATATTCTGTTAGTAAGCAGGCATACGGCGCACGTCATGTGGCGGATGTCCGACGTTTTTTGTCCCAGAACAGAGGAATTCAGAATCCATGAGCAAGTACTTCTCACCCTTCCATTCCAGCCGTTCTTCCGAGCCGTCTTCCTGCCAGAACTGTGCGGGTCCCAGCCGCCGGGCATTTCTTAAAGTGGGTGTACTGGGTGGTCTGGGCCTTACGTTGGGCGACTACTTTCAGATACAGGCCCAGGCGCAAGAAGCCGCTGCCGGCCCCGCTGCCCAGTCTGCAATTTTCATTTTCATGAACGGTGGCATGAGCCATATCGATACCTTCGATCCCAAGCCTTATGCGCCGATTGAATACCGGGGCGAATTGGGCTCGGTAAAGACGAACACCGGCGAGTATTTCGGTGGACAGCTTAAGAATCTGGCCCAGGTGGCAGATAAGATGTCGGTGATTCGTTCCATGACCCACGGTGAGGCCGCCCATGAGCGGGGTCAGCACAACATGTTGACAGGCTATCGCCCCAGCCCGGCGATTCAATACCCCAGCTTCGGGTCTGTGGTTTCCCACAAGCTCGGTGGACGAAACAGCATTCCCCCTTATGTAAGTATCCCCCGGGTAGACAACACCTACTACGGCACGGGCTACCTCAGCTCCGCCTATGGTCCCTTCTCGGTGGGCGGTGAACCGGCCACCAAGGGCTTCAAGGTTCGTGATCTTAATCTTCCCGGTGGCGTGACGCCGGAGCGGATGGAAGGGCGTAAGAACCTTCTGGCCACGGTGGATGCCCACTTTAATGCCATGGAAAGCAGCGACGCCCTGGAGGCAATGAACTCCTACTACCAGCGCGCTTATTCGCTCATCAGTTCCGAGAATGCGCGTGAAGCCTTCAATGTGGAAGCCGAGCCCGACGCGATTCGCGACGAATATGGCCGTCATGCCTTCGGACAGCGCCTGCTCCTTGCCCGTCGTCTTGTCGAGGGCGGTGCCCGTTTCATCACCGTCAGTGACGGTGGCTGGGACATGCACAAAGGCATCAAGAAGGGCATGGAGAACAAATTTCCGTCCGTGGACCAGGGCGTGGCCACGTTGATTCGTGACCTGGATCGTAGCGGACTGCTGGCTACCACGTTGGTCGTCATGGTTTCGGAATTCGGACGTACCGCAAAGCTGAATAAGGATGGTGGCCGTGATCACTGGCCCAAGGCCTTCAGCGTAGCACTCGCCGGGGGTGGCGTGAAGGGTGGCATCATCCACGGCGCCACCAATGCCCAGGGTACCGAGCCTTCGGATGCGCCCGTTAGCCCGGCCGACCTGGGTGCGACAATCTACACCCAGTTGGGCATTAATCCGGAAGAGCGACTGATGAGTGCGGGCGAACGGCCCATCGACATCATTCGTCAGGGTAGTGTCATTCAGAACATCGTCTAGTCATCGACATGATGTGCGGGTTTGAACATCGATTGGTTGGAATTCTCTATGCGTATCACTAGACATCGTATTGCTGTGTGTGCCGTGCTGTTGGCCATGGGCTTTGCCTCCCTGGCGACGGCGGTTTCGCCCAGCTTCTCTACGGTCATCCCCCGCGGTATCGCCCGTGGCGCCGAAACAGAAGTCACGTTGCACGGTAACAATCTGGCCGATGCCGTGGATATCATGTTTCACGACAGCGGCATCGAATTGGTATCGATTACACCGGTGGATGCCAAGAAGGCGACCGCCGTGCTCCGCGTCGCACCCGATTGTCGTGTGGGGACCCATGGTATCCGGGTGCGCACCGCCACCGGCGTATCTACGGTCCAGCTCCTCAGTGTGGGGGCCTTGACCGAGATACAGGAAAAAGAACCCAACAATCGGGAAGAAGAAGCCCCCGACATTGCCATGGGAACCACCATTAACGGGGTCGTGACGTCGGAAGATGTAGACTACTACGCCGTTAATCTTAATCCGGGTGACCGGGTGGCCGTTGAAGTGGAAGCCCTTCGTCTTGGCGGTGCCTTGTTTGATCCCAAGCTGCGTCTATTTGGCCCGGAAGGCCATGAGCGTGTATCGGAAGATGATACCCAGTTGTTCCGTCAGGATGCGGGTTTTGTCTATACCTCGACAGAGACCGGCAAACACCTCATCGCCGTGAGTGAAGCGGCCTACCGTGGTGGTGGCAACTATTATTATCGCCTTCACGTGGGGCAGTTCCCCCGACCCCTCGCCGTGACGCCCATGGGTGGCGTGCCGGGCTCTGAAGTCCAGGTAACCTGGCTGGGCGATGAAGGGGCAGGCACGCAGGCCATCACCGTACCGGCGGAAACCGATGGCGTTATCGAGTTGGCCGCCCAGACGGAGACGGGTATTGCGCCCACCACCATTCCCTTCCGTGCGACGCCCTTTGGGGGGGTACAGGAAGTCGAGCCCAACAATGGCCGCGATCAGGCGACCCCCGGTGCGATTACAGGCGCCTTTGACGGGGTGATCGGTGAGCCGGGCGATACGGACTTTTTTCAGTTTGAAGGCAAGAAAGATCAGGTCGTCGAATTCCGCGTGTGGGCCCGTGCCTTGGGCTCGCCCCTGGACAGCGTGCTCGTGGTATACAAGCCCGATGGCAGTGGCCTCGGTAGTGACGATGACGCGGCGGCGGTAGACAGCAAGGTCCGTGTTACCCTCCCGGAAGACGGGGTTTACACCCTTTCCGTTCGGGACCATCTTCGTCGCGGCGGGGCAACCTTTGCCTACCGGGTGGAAGCCTCCACGGTAACGCCCTCGCTGAAGATGAGCTTCCTCGAGAATCGTCCCGTTTCCCTGGTGATTCCCAAAAATAATTACACCTATCTGCTGGCAAACGTTTCCCGGGCAGACTTCGACGGACCGATTCAGACAGAATTGCTCGGTCTGCCGGAAGGTATTACGGCTTCCACCCCGCTGATTCCTGCGGGTCAGACCCAGCGCCCCATAATTCTCTCCAGCACAGCGGAAGCCCCGGTCGCTGGAGCCTTGGTGGATGTGCGGGGTACCTTGCAGCAAGAGGGGAGTACCCTTTCGGGCGGGCTGGATCAGGAAGTACGACTTATTGACGGCCGCAACGATACGACTTTCTTCGGGCGTCAGGTAGACCGTCTGGCCGTGGCGGTCAGCGAAGCGGCACCCTTTTCCGTCGCGTTGGTGACGCCCACCGTACCGACGGTGACGAATACCCACCGGATGCTAACGGTAAAGGCGACCCGGGCTGAGGGGTTCACCGGTGAAATCAACCTGCGCTTCCCCTGGCTGCCTTCCGGTATGGGTGGTGGTACGGCGAAGATTCCCGGAGACCAGAGTGAAGTTCAGATTCGCCTGGAAGTCCGGAACGGCACGGCCATTGAGACCCACGAAATCTTTGTGGCTGCCACGGGCGGTGGCTATCTCTTGTGCACCCCGCCCATCCCGTTGGAAGTGCAAGAGCCCTGGGTGAATTTCACCGTGGCGGCCTCCGAGACCGAGCAGGGAAAGCCCGTGGAAGTGGTCGTGGCGATGGAGCAGAAAGTACCTTATGAGGGAACCTGTAAGGCCGAGTTGCACGGACTCCCCAAAGGGGTGACCACCGAGCCATTGGAGTATACCAAAGACACGACGGAGTTGAAGTTCCCCCTTACGGTGGCGGAAGACGCGCCTCCCGGAAAGTTCAGCGCCTTGAATGTGAATTCGGCCATCGAAACGCCCAATGGCGTGGTGCTCCATCGGAGTGCAGCGGGTGAACTGAAGGTTCATAAACCGTTGCCTGCGGCCCTCCAGGCCCAGGCACCGAAACCGGCTCCCAAAGAAGAAAAGCCGGATGCCCCCAAACGAAAGACCCGCTTTCCCACGACCTGATCGTCTGGGAAGTGTGCAGTGATGTAGTCGTTCAAACCAGTTTCTCGAGCAAGATGGAATGATGATGAACACGAAAACTCTCTTAATCGCCTTGACCCTGTTGATGTCGGCGGCCTGGACCGCCCAAAGCCAACAGCTCACGGTCTATCCCAGCAAATTGACCCTGAACAACGCCCACGATGTGGAGCGGCTGATCGCCATGATCGTGCGGCCCGACGGCGTGACCGTGGACGTTACGAACGAGGCTGTGTTGAGCTTCAGCGCAGAAAATATCGTTTCCTGGGGCGAAGATAAGCGCCTCCACGGAACGGCCGACGGTGAAGTCACGGTTACCGTGACCCATGGCGACCTCAGTGTAGACGTTCCGGTTACCGTCAGCAATGCCCAGCACGTGCCGCCGACCACCTTTTCCAACGACGTGTTGCCCGTGCTCATGCGCGCAGGCTGCAATTCGGGGGGCTGCCACGGCAGTGCCCAGGGAAAAAACGGATTCCGGCTCAGCCTCTTTGGTTTTGATCCCGATTATGACTTTATCAGCCTGACCCGGGAGTCTCGCAGTCGCCGTATTAATGCGGCCCTGCCGGAAGAAAGCCTTATGTTGACCAAGCCCTCTGGCCTGGTGGACCACGAAGGGGGCTCGGTGATTCACCCGGGCGATGGCCTCTATGAGCCCATGTTGCAGTGGATTCGTGAGGGCACTCCGCAAGACCCCAACGATCTCCCCACCTTGACGGGCATTAACATTTATCCGCCGGAAGCGGTGTTGGAAGGGGAGGGGAGCCAGCAGCGCTTCGCCCTGTTGGCCGACTATAGTGACGGCTCCACGCGGGACGTAACCGATTCGGCCGTGCTCAGTTCGAGCGACGAACTGACCCTCAAAGTGGAGCCCGACGGTATCGCCACCGCAGGGAACAAAGGGGAAGTTTATGTGATGGCCCGCTACGGCACCTTTGCCGTCGTCTCCAAGGCTATCATCATCCCCCAGGACATGCAGGTGGCCTGGCCGGAGGTGACCGAGCGCAACTATATTGATACCCACGTATTTGCCAAGCTCAAGAAGCTGCGCATTCCCCCCGCAGCACTCTGCGACGACGGCACCTTTGTGCGCCGCGCCTTCGTGGATATTATCGGCAACATTCCTACGGAAGCAGAAACCCAGGCTTTCCTGGCAGACGAAGACCCCGAGAAGCGCAGCAAGCTGATTGACAAGCTGTTGGAGCGTCCGGAGTTTACCGATGTGTGGGCCATGAAATGGGCCGAAGCGTTGCGCGTCGCCGAGATTCCCAACATCCTCGACCGCAAGGGCATGCACCGCTATAACGATTGGCTCCGTCAGGCCATCAGCAGCAATACGCCCATGGATCAATTGGTGCGTGAATTGCTCAGTGCCGAAGGCGGTAACTTTACCAACCCGGCAGCCAACTTCTACGTTATTGAGCGCGATCCGCTCATGATGGCGGAGAACGTGGCCCAGGTCTTCCTCGGCATCCAGCTCAAGTGCGCCCAGTGCCACAACCACCCCTTCGAGCGGTGGACGATGGATGACTACTATTCTTTCTCTGCCTTCTTTGCCCAGGTAGGGCGCAAGGCGTCCAGCGATCCCCGCGAATCCATCATCTTTAACCGCGGTGGCGGTGAAGTAAAACACGCCAATACCGGGCAAAACATGGCCCCCAAATTCCTGGCCGGCGAGGCGCCGGATGTAAAAGGAAAAGATCGACGCGCCGTCTTGGCTGAGTGGATGACTTCCCCCGAGAACCCCTGGTTTTCCAAGAACCTGGCCAATCGGGTCTGGGCCCACTTCCTGGGTGCAGGTATTGTGGATCCGCCCGATGACGTGCGCGTAACCAATCCGCCCACCAATCCCCAGTTGCTCGAAGAGCTCGGCAAAAAGATGCAGGAGTACAAATACGATCTGCGCATGTTGGTGCGGGATATCTGTAATTCCTATACCTATCAGATGTCCACCCGTCCCCGTGACCCGGGCAACAACGATGCACGTAACTTTTCTCACGCCCAGGTACGCCGTCTGACGTCGGAGCAGATGCTCGATGCCATCGTGAAGGTGACGGGTAACGATGTGAAATTTGCCAATTTGCCCACCGGTGCCCGGGCCTCCCAGGTGGCCGGCGGTGAAAGTGGCGTGTACTTTCTCAAAGTGTTTGGTCGTCCGCTTCGTGAAACCGTCTGTACCTGTGAACGTACCGGTGAGCCGACCTTGTCTCAGTCCTTGCACCTGATCAACGGTGATACCATCGATAATGCGATCAAGGGCAAG
The DNA here is from genome assembly GCA_030432675.1 of Candidatus Hydrogenedentota bacterium. GTDB lineage: Bacteria > Hydrogenedentota > Hydrogenedentia > Hydrogenedentales > JAEUWI01 > JAEUWI01. The sequence continues at coordinate 6,658 of JAUIMA010000096.1, forward strand.
GGGGGCCTCCTGGACAGTTTGATCGCGGCAGAGACGCCCCACGATCAGATTATCGACAAGCTCTATATTGCCGCCGTTTCCCGCACCCCCACGGAGCAGGAGAAGACGGAGCTTAATAACTATGTAGCGGCTGCCGAAAACAAGCGCGAGGCGCTCGAAGATGTTTTCTGGAGCATGCTGAATTCTAAAGAGTTCATTTTTCAACACTAATTTAGCGGGTGTGGGCCTGACCTGAAGGTCGGCCCTGCCTGAGTACGATTAATCAGGTGGCCCAAGACGGGTTGGTCTAAACGTTTTCTGCCGCCGGATGCCACATTAAACAGGGCGCTGGAGTCCCATTGGGATTGCGCTGAGGAGCAATGGAATGGTTTTACGCATGAAACAGCTGACGAAATGGGTTGCCCCTGCGGCGCTGGTCGTGGTCGGAATGGTCGCGCCGTCTGCGATGGCGGAAGATGCCCCCGCAGCACCCAACTTGGATACCGTACTTTCCGACCTGGCCAAAATCGGCCCTGACCAATTGATCGCCCACGTGGACGCCCTGAAGAAGCAGATCGGTGATCTCAAAGCCGAGTCGGAAGCGGCTCAGAAGAAGGCAGCCGAGTTGGAAGCGCAATCGACAGCGGTTAAGGCCCAGGTAGAGACGATTGAAAAGTTCATCGCCTCCGTCCAGACGGCCATGGCACCGCCTGCCCCTGCCCCTGCCCCGGCCCCGGCAGAACCTGCGCCCGCGCCCGCACCTGCCGAACCAGCACCCGCGCCCGCGCCCGCACCTGAAGCGGCTCCTGCGCCAGCACCCGCCGAGTAATTCGGCCCGGAGACAATGGGAATGAAGCACGGGATTCAACCTGTACACGGGAAGCTACCTATGACGTACCGATACCTGGCCCATGGCCTGCGCCTGACGCTTTGCGCCGCCCTGATCGTGGTGACGGCGCCCACGACCTGGGCCGAAGATGGCAAGCCGGCCGTAGATGCCACCATTTCAAATCTGATGAAACAGGACCCGGCCGCTCTGGTGGAAAAACTCAAGGCCATGAAGGCGGCTACGGCCAAGCAGGATGCGGAAGCGGCTGCTTTGCGGGCAAAGTCCACGGAGCTGACCAACAAGGCCACGGCCTTGGAAGGGCAAATCAACAAACTCGTGGAGCACGTGAAAGTTCTCAGCGAGAAGTTCCAGGTGGGACCGGTTGCGAGCGCTGCGATGGCGGAGGGCGGTGCCCCCATGAAAGCCGCCGCGCCCGCAGAGAAACCTGCTGTGGCCCTTACCAATTTTGCGGACCATGTGAAGCCGATTTTTCAAGCACGGTGTATGAAATGCCACAACGCGGATAAGGCCAAGAGCGGCCTGAATCTCGCCACCTTCGCTACCACCATGGAAGGGGGTAGTGGCGGCCCGTCTATCGTGCCCGGTGATCCCGATGGCAGTCGTTTACTTGCCCTGATTACCCAGGCGGAAGAGCCGGTCATGCCGCCTTCCGGCGACCCGTTGAGCGCCGAACAGATCGAAATCGTGCGCAAGTGGATTGCCGATGGTGCGCCTGCGGACAGCAAGTCCAAGGGCATGGCGAAGAAGGAAGTGAAAAAGGATGATGGCGCTGCCTTTGTGGCTGCTTCATTCGACGGACCGCCCCCCATGCCCGAAGTGGAGTTGGCGAAGCCCCATGCCCTTCCCGGTCGCGGTGTCGTGGCCCGTGCGGTAGACACGAGCCCCCGCTCGCCCCTTATGGCCGTTGGCGGAGACCGTCAGGTCCTGCTCTATCAGACCGACACCAACGAAATCCTGGGAGCCTTACCGTTCCCCGAAGGCGATGTCTTCACGTTGACCTTCAGTGTGAATGGGGAATTGCTCCTTGCCGGTGGTGGCCAGGAAGGGGACACGGGAATCAGTGTCCTCTGGAATATCAAAACGGGTGAACGTATGGGCACCTACGGGCAGTATTATGACACGGTGCTCGCGGCGGATATCAGCCCGGATCACCGCATGATTGCCCTGGGTGGGCCCAACAAGAAAGTCCGGGTCTACTCGACAGAGACCGGCGAAGAGTTGTACAAGCTGGACAAGCACAACGACTGGATCCACGCGGTGAAGTTTACGCCCGATGGCGAGATTCTCACCACGGCCGACCGGGCCGGCGGCATGTTTATCTGGCAGGCGGCCAATGGCCGTGAAGTGGAGCAACTGCGGGGTCACACCGGTGCCATTCACGCCCTGGCCTACACGCCTGATTCCAACATCCTGGCCTCTGCGGGCGAAGATGGCACGGTGCAACTGTGGGATACCTGGAAGTACAAGCGCGTTCGCAGTATCAAGGCCCACAGTGAGGCCGCGCTTTATGTGGATATCAGCGCAGACAGCCGAATCATATCCTCTGGTGCCGATCGTCAGACCAAAATCTGGGGCCTTGATGGCAAAGAACAGAAGGCCTTCAAGGATGGCGGTGACTGGGTATACGCGGCCTGTTTCGGACAGAATAATCGCATCGTCGGTGGTACCTGGTCCGGGAACATCATCCTCTGGGATGGTGAGTCGGGCGAAGCAGTCGCGGAACTGAGCACGAATCCGACTGCCGAACAAATGGCCAAGAACGAAGCGGCCAACTGACCAGTTCAATCTGTTGGTCGTAGCAATCGCAGCGACCAGAGCATAAAAATAACCCGGTGACTTCAGCCTTAGAAGTCACCGGGTTTTTCGTTTTGGTTTTGCCGGTTGTGCCTACTCGGCGGCTTCCGCGCCGCAGCCACAGGCTTCGTTTCCCGCTTGCACGGCGTCCAACACCCACGATGACAGAATCGCCATGGTGTACTTGCCGCCGTGGTCGGCCTTTAGTCCCAGGTGGAAATGTGCGCTGTCGTCTGCGGGGATACACCAGGCGACCCGTGCCGGAAAGGAGAGTTGCTGGTTGTCCATGGCGACGGGTACCTGCACCAGGGTCTGGGGGCGAATGTAGCGTCCCAGCGTCATGCGCAGTCCACCATAGCTGACATCGGAAAGGGTGGCACGGTTGAGGGTGCCACTGCCGTCATAAAACTGGACGGCTCCCTCGGTTGCTACGCGGGTAAATCTTCGGGTTTCTTTTTCTACCGTATTCATCTTCGTACTTTCTATCGGGGCCCACCTGGCCCCACCCTATATCGGGACTATGCATATGTTTCGCAGGGAATCCGATTGCCCGGGCTTTCTTATATATACCGAGCCGACGCAGTCTGGTGTCAGTGGATGCCGGTTGGTGGCACCGTTTGCGTCGAGACATCCTGTCTATAGGGTGATCCCGTTGCACCCCATTGTTACGCCATTGGAACCCAATTTGTGGCGGGAGTTCGGTGGTCGTCACAAAAAGAAACGCCAACATGCGCTTGCATGTTGACGTTTCCAAAACAGGTCGGTGTCGAAAGGGGGACTATCCGTGGGCGATCATGATCGTCGTTTTCCCGTCATCACTGCCCAGGGTGTAGCTGAGGGTCTTGTCGCCCTTGCTCAGGGTCATCATTTCCATCGCGCCCGGCTGCGAAATGTTCTGCACCGTCTCCCAGCCCTGCGCTGTTGCCTTGCTCTTCAGCGTGGCGGCCAGATCGGTCATGGAGGCCGTCGTGGTGCCATGGAGCATCAACTGGTCTTTCTCACCTGTTCCGCTCTGGACCAGATTCCACGTGACGTTGTCGGGGATAAACACGTCGGCGGGCAGATTGTCGGGGAGGGCGACATTCTCGCCGGCCTGCATGTTGACGCCATTCTGTCCGTCCCCGGCCTGAATAGAAATGGTGCCGTTCTCCGCACTGAGATCGACGGAGGCATCGCCTCCCGATTCATTTTCGATGGCGCTCTCTGCCAGTTTTTCGGCGGTCATTTCCGCCGCCTTGCCACAGCCAGGTAAGAGGCTGGCCGAAGCTATCAACACGAGTGCGGGTGCCACCACGACGAGGTTACGTACGTCATTCCACATAAATCTTTTCTCCACAGTTTCTGTGCCCCAATGGGCGCTAGAGTCAGCCTTCTCCCAGCTCGCCGATGTAGACATTGGGCGCGCCGGTTACATCAATTTGAATCTGTTGTCCTTCGGTGGTAACCCGAATATTTTTAATGTCAAAGTTGTCCGGCAGCAGTGCAATCGACTCTATATTATCTCGAGGGACGACGGTCGCGCTACGGTGGGCATCAATCTGGACGTGATTGGGCTGATTGCGGGCGATCATCAGCCCGATTGCCTCCAGACCCACCCAGTTGTCATTAAAATGGGTGACCTTGCCCACATAATTCATGGGGCGCTGCTCCTGGTATTGTCGCTTTAGTTTGATGCGGACGATGCGATCTTTAATCATGTCAATATTCCTTCCTGTCGCGCAACCCGTCGCTCACACAGCGGGCCACCGACGATAAACCCCATGGTATCACTTAATCGCGCCAGTAGGTGCGTTTGTAGGCTTCCATTCGCTTCTCGAGGACGGCCAATGTTTCATCTTCCGCCCTCTTAGATTCCTCCTCCGTCAACGTGGCTTCCGGATAATCATTCATGTCGGTGGAAAAGGCGTGGAGTATCATGGGCGAGACGGGTGGCTCCGTAATGGTGGCCAGCTGGAGGCCATCGGGGCTGAAGGCCACCTGGGTTGGCCGGGCCACTTCGAGATCGGCCAACACCGCCGCTTCCTGCAACGTTGTGATCAGGGTGCCGTTTTTTACATCCCAGATCTTGAAGCTTCGGTCGAAGCTGCCGGTAACCAGACGATTGCCATCGGGGCTGAAGGCCATGTCGTCAATGCTGCCCGTGTGGCCCCGGAGGGCCAGGGGCGCGGTGACGGCTTGACCATCATAGTGCCACAAGGCGGTCCGCCCCTGTTTGTCCCCCGTAGCGAGTTGGGTCCCGTCGGGAGAAAGGGTGACGCTGACGATACCGGCCTGGTGGACCTCCGAGCCATCTTCATAGGTAAAGGCGGGCTCCGAGAGGGTGCCTGCCGCCGTGTCCCAGATGGAAATGCTGCCGTGGTCAATGCCACGCCCATCGGCGTTCAGGTCTTCCCGAGTGAGCAGCAGGGTGGAGGGGGCATCCGTGAAGAAGCCCTGGAGTCCGGCGACGCTTTCGATAGAAACGGTGGCAAGCTCGGAGCCATCCGTGAGATTGCGAAGCACGGCCTGGAAGGGACTGTCGGCCTTCTGAAGGCAGATAACCACCCGGTCGCCCTCCGGGGAAACGCGGTAGCTGGGGGTATTCCTGGGGTTCAGCTCGGCGAGCAACGCCTCGCCGAGGAGGGGGGTAAAGCTTTCCGCCTCTCGATTAAACTGAACCAGTTCTTTGCCCGACGCAATGAGGAGTTGGGTGTCTCCCAACACGAAGTGCACGGCGTCGCTGCCCTTCAGCCCGGTGGCTACCTGCTGAATCAGCTCTCCCGTGCTGACATCCCAAATACGCAGGGACTCGCCATCCCCTTCGGCACCAATAGAGGCCACCAGGGAACCGCTGGCGTTCAGTGCCACCGCTTTGGCGGCCTGATCGTGGGCTTCGAGCACATGGAGACGACGGCCCGTGCGGCCCTGCCAGAGCACAAGACCCGCGTCGGACGTACCCGCGATGACGTCGCCTTCTGCGCTGTAGGTGGCCTTTCGGAAGCCGGGTACTTCGATGGGGGCAAAGTCGAGATCGGACCGGAGGTCCCAGACCTTGGCGGCGCTCTTGCCGATATCGTCATCGGAGCTGGCAAGGTATTGGTCGTCGGGACTGAAGGCCACGGTAAAGATGTTGGCCCCATGGCCCCGATAGATCTTGAGAGGAAGCAGCTCGGGGACCGACCAGAGACGGACGGTGCGGTCATCGCCTACCGTGGCGAGACGGCTTCCATCGTTGCTGAAGCGCACCGAGCGGATTTCGTCTTCGTGGGCCTTGGCGAGGGCGCTCACCAGCTTGCCCTCGCTCGTGCAGACCAGAAGGCCGCCTTCTTTTTCACCGGCGGCCACGAGGCTCCCGTCCGGGCTGAAGCGCACGACGTCGGGGTGACCAAACTTGACGCCCGTCATGGCTTCTCCGCGCCAGTCGCCCGTGCCGATGTCCCACAGGGCCAGGCGGTCATCCATGCCGAAGGCCAGGATATCGTTGGCGGGGCCAAAGGCGGCGGCGTGAATAGAAAGGATGCTGTCCTTGGGCAGCAAGGCGTTCTTAATGAGTTCGCCCGACGGAACGGCGAAGACCTGGAAGCGCCGCTCGATGCCTTCGTCGCCGAATACTTCTCGTACCACCAGCAGGTGGGAGCCATCGGGACTGAAGTAGAGCCCGAAGCCCCGGGCCGTGACGCAATCTTCAATCGCGAAGATGACCTCGCCGGTGTTCACGTCCCAGACGCGGGTCGTTTTGTCACTGTTGAGGGCTGCCACGAAGTTGCCGTCGGGGGACAGGTCCAGGAAGGTACGGCTTCCGTTTGCCGACTGGGGTTCCTCGAAATTTACCTTTTCTTCCTGGGTGGCCACATCCCAGACCTGCACGGCCTCGTCGCTGCGGAGGGCGACACGGGCCCCATCGGCACTCGCCGCAATGGCGGCACCGTTTCCACTCTGGAAAGCAAACTCGTGGGTCATTTCGCCCGTGTTTATGTCGTGGAGGGAGAGGGAGCCCCGGGCCGTTCCAATGAGCAGGCCATTCCCGCCATCGGTAAAGGCGGTGAACTTGCCGCCCCGATCAAAGGTAATCAGATCGGCGTGGGCGACGGCCTGGAAATGGCCCCATTCCCACTGACGCAATTCTTCGGGTTGGCAATCTGCGAGGAGTTCCCGGGCTTTGTCCATCTGCTGGTCATTGATATTGAATCGGGTGTTGGCGATACTCGCGTAGTAGAAATCCTGCTGGGCCTGATCACGGGCCAACTCCGCTTCTACTTCGGCTTTCTCGGCGGCGACACGGGCCACTTCTTCGGCCTGCTGGGCGACAACCGCCTCATCCCGCGCCGCTTCGGCAGCATTCTTCTGGAAGGTGATATTGATGTTGTAAAAGATGCCGAAGCCCAGGGCCGAAAGGAGGAAGACGGAGACGACCGCCAGCGATTTCTTATGCTTCTTTACAAAGCGGCGAATCAATTCGCTCAGCTTGTAGTCATAGGCATCCACCATGCCGCCGGAAAGGTACTTCTGGATATCGTCGGTCAGTTCCTTGGCGGACTGATAGCGGTTCTCGGGTATAAGCGCCATGGCCTTGTTGCAAATAGCCGCCAACTCGGGGCGCACGTCAGACTCCAGCATGCGGACGGGCTTGGGCTCTACGTGGCCCACTTTCTCCATGAATTCCCGCACGTTGTTTCCTGCGTAGGGCATTTTGCCGGTGAGAATGGTGTAAAGCACCGCACCCAGGGAGTAAATGTCGGAGCGCTCGTCGATGAGGTCCGTGCGCCCCATGGCCTGCTCGGCGGGCATGAAATAAGGGGAACCAATGGTCTGGCCATACATGGTCTTGGCGGTGGCCTCGGCACTGCTTACCCGCATGGCCGTTACCGTTTCCTGGAGGCCCTTGGCGTGGATGTCGTCTTCACCCCGGACCTTGGCGATACCCCAGTCGATGACCACCGTTTCACCGAACTCGCCGATCATGAGGTTCATGGGCTTGAGGTCGCGGTGGATGACGCCCCGGCTGTGGGCATAGCTGATGGCCTGACACAAATCGAGGAAGTGGGTCAGCAAAGGCAGGCGGTCGTTGAGGGTCTTGCACTCTTTCAAGAAGTCGTGCATGGACTGACCGCGTACGAGCTTCATGGTGTAATAGAGACTGCCGTCGGCCCGATAGCCCAATTCGTAGACCGGAATAATCGACGGGTGCTCCAACTGCCCCGTAATGCGTGCTTCCTGGAGAAAGCGGGCGATAATCGGAATCGTGAGAATGGCCGTGGTGGGCGCGCCGGCCTGGGTGCCGGGGAGGATGTGCTGCTGCAAAAGTTGTTTGAGCGCTACATCGCGGCCCAGGTGGGTGTCGTGCACCAGCGTAATCTGGCCCATGCCACCCTTGGCGAATTCACGGACCGTTTCGTAGCGGCCTTCATGTTCGGCCACCGCCGGTACGATCTCGGATTCGTCGAGTTCCGCTGCCGCCTGCACGG
>JAUIMA010000097.1 GCA_030432675.1 Candidatus Hydrogenedentota bacterium
TGTCGCGCGGGAAGGTCAGCTCTATGACCTTTACGGCTATGGCCTGTTACGTTCCGAGTATGATGCATTTCGGGCCCAATACGAGCGTAGCGCCGGGGGCTTTTCGCTGGAGACCATGATTGAGGCCCTTCGTAAGGCGGCACCGGAGTCGGGCGGGTGAACCTGCTGATTCTGGCGACACTCGCTGCCTATATGGCCCATGCCCTCTTCATTCATTGGCGCCAGGGTCCTGAAGAGGAAGGGGAGGAGACCCATCTGCATCGGGGGATGCCCTTTCCCGTGATGCCGGTCATGCTGTTTTTCTTCTGCCAGGTGGTGGGAAGCCCGGCCATCACCGACCGCCTGTTTCGTTGGGAGTCGCTCTGGATCGGGGGCGGGCTCTTTGTGCTCCTCTTGATTCGGCAGATTCGACGAAAGACCGATACCGAAGGGGAAATGGGCCTTGCTGCCGGGACCTCCTATCTTCTCGGGGGATTGCTGCAAACGGCTCTACTCGGTGTGGCCTGTTACATCGCCTATCAGGAAAATGCACTCGGACGGAGCCTTTTCAGTCCCGGATGGGTTATACTAGGGGCCATCGTGGGTCACGGAATTTTTGGCGTGTCGTTGTGCTTCAGTCACCGTTCCCTGGATTCCCTGATGGGAATCGTGCGGTATGTGGTAGACGTTCGCCCCTTATTTCGCTTCGTGGCCAAGGCACCCCAGCAGTTATTCGCGTGTATTGATGTGAGCCTCATGGAGGAGATTATCTACCGTGTGGCGGTTCAGGGTGCCCTGATTGCGCTGCTGGGAAGTCCGGCTGCGGGCATTGTCATTGCCGCCCTGGTGTTCTCCATCGTACACCGTCACTTTTTTTATAACCATGTGGTGGATTCCATCGAGTTCCTGGCATTTTCTCTTTTGTTGGGTGTGCTGTACTACGCCACCGGCAGTCTGGTGCTCGTCGTAATGATCCACACGGTGCGCAACTTTGAGATCGTGTATTTTGACCACGCGGAGCATCCGCTCGAGCAAAATGCCGACTCTCCTATCCCTGAAAAGGCGTCGTAATTCATGACAGAATCATCGGGTACTTTGATCGAGTTGTCTCGATTGAATAAGACTTTTACCTTGCGTAACTTCTTCTACAAAGATGAAGAAACGGGCAAGCGTCAGTTTTATCGCAAGCGACTGGTCAAGGCGGTACAGAACATTAATTTCACCATTGACCGGGGCGAAATTTTCGGTTTGCTGGGCCCCAATGGTGCCGGTAAGACGACCACGGTCAAGATGCTGAGCGGCCTGGTCAAGCCCGACGAGGGAATGGTCTCTGTCGACGGCCTGGATGTGGAACGCCATCGTCAGAAGGTGCTCCGCAAAGTGGGGGTGGTGCTGGAGGGGACCCGTACCAGCATCTGGCCGCTGACGCCCATGGAGAACCTCGCCTACTATGGCAATCTGAAGAATGTGAAGGGATCGGTGCTCTCTGAGCGTTCCAACCGATTGCTGGACTTTATCGGCCTCCAGGATAAGAAGCATGTGGAAGTGCGTCATCTGTCACGGGGGCAAAAGCAGAAGCTGGCCATTTGTATCGCCCTGATTGGCGACCCTCAGGTCTTGTTGTTGGATGAACCCACCACGGGATTGGATGTGCAGAGCGCCCGGGCCATCAAAGATAAGATTATCGAGATGACCCGCGAGTATGGCAAGAGCGTGCTGGTAACGACCCACGACATGCATGTGGCCCAGGAATTGTGTGATCGGATTGGCATTATCGATAAGGGCCAACTCGTGGCCTGTAAGCCGACTCAGGAATTGCTGGGCAACTTTTCCGATCAGGTTTATGTCTTTCAATTGGATCGGGAGCCGGACATTGCGGCATTGGAGCAGGTGCCGGGCGTGCTGACGGTAACCACGGAGTTGACCTCCGAGGGGCCCACCGCCGTGATCAATCTGGAGCCGGAGCCCGCAGCCCGATCGCGGGCACTCTATGCGGTCATGGAAGCCCTTTCCAAGGGGAACTACGAGTTGCGGAGCATTGCGCAACGCCAGCAGAATCTTGAGAGTGTGTTCCTTCAGCTGACCACGAGCACGATGTAATTCCCGAATGAATACCAAAACGAAACAGGAGAACGAGAAAACATGAGTTTTCTTCTCGTTATGAAAGCAGAAATCGTGCGCACCCTGATCATCATGCGCCGCTATTGGCTGCGCACGATTATGGGGATGATCATGGGCTACGGCATGTTGATCGTGCTCATTCTGGGCTTCATGCTCAGCCAGGAAGAATTGACCAACACGATGAACGATCGTTTCGGCGATCCGGAAGCCGCGACGAATTTCGTTCTGGGATTCATCATTGGAATGTTCGCCTTCGGTATTGTGGGTATGTTTACCCAGGGCCTTCAGGGCATGGCAGTCAGCGGCGTGTTGGAGCAGCTTTGCCTGAGTCCCCATGGCCTGGTGACCAACTTCCTCGCCCGGAGTACCGTAGCAGCCATCACCACATGCTTCTCTTCCAGTCTTATGGTGTGGATGGTGACGATGACTGTAGGGGGGACGCTGTTTTTCAATGGCCCTGCCTTGGCCATGCTGCTTATCTTAACCTTTATTAATCTGCTGGGCTTCGGGTTCATGATGGGCGGATTGATCCTCGTCTTCAAGCAGGTGGGGCAGGTGGCTATCCTGATCCGGATGGGACTCTTCGCCCTGGCCATATTTGCCAAGGAGGAACTGCTGGAACAAGGCTGGGCCATGGCGACACTGGTCCATGCACTGCCCATTGCGGATGCGGCGATTCTCTTAAAGCACGTGCTCATCAAGAACCAGCGCCTGGTGGATGGAAACTATGTGCCGGTGTACCAACACCCGTCGTTGTTCTTTCTCCTGCTTAGCTGCGCCGTCTGGACCACGCTGGGAATCACGTGCTTCAAAATGATGGAAAACTGGAGCCGCGCCAAAGGAACCCTGGGGACTTACTAATGGCGGCTTCGTCACTCCATCGCATTGAACGGGATGACCGGCACTTCGTGTTGGATACGGAGACATGTTTTTGTTTCGAGTGCGATGGAATTTCCTGGGACGTGCTCGCCCACTATCCCCACACGCCCACGAACCACATTGTGCACCTACTCGATGGGAAGCACCCCGCGGCGGAAGTAGAAGAAGTGATCGGGGAGTTGGAATGGCTTCGTTCCACCCAATCTATCCTGCCGGTCAAGAAACAACAGGACCAGCTGAAAGCCTTTGAGTTTACGCCGGGATTGCGCTCAATGGAGGTGGATCTCAGTGGTGTGGAGGCGCATGATGCCCCGTTGCGTGACGGCGCCCTGTCCCTGCTGTTAGGGCGCTCGGGCGTCCAGCGGACACTGGAAATCGTCCTCTATGTGGAGACGTTGCAGGCGGTTCCAGAGTGGTTGGGAGCTTGGGGTAAGCATGCCTTTGACCTCGCCGTTATGGCGGGCAAGGAGCTGGGCATTTCCCTGGTGCATACGGCACCGGAACGGGGAAAGGGCGCGGCGGATCTGGAAGGTTCAGACGTTGCGGTGGCCTATACCTTTCGCGGGTGGGAGGGGCTGAATGGGACCCTCGCGCAGTGGAAGCGGATAGCCAGGGCCACCGTGGCACGACCGGCCAAAGACCTGGACGGTTGCTCGGTCTCCGTGCAACTTAGTCCCCGTCAGATAAATTTTAGCGCGGCGACGGAGTACCTGGCGGCCCAGGGGTATGGCCAGATTGACCTCGACCTGATACCCCTCTACGGCAAAGCTGCAGCGGATGCGGTAGTCGCGGAGTTGGAGCGTACGGCCCGATCGTATGCGCACGATCTGCTGAAGCAGAAACGTTATCGCCTCGAGCCTATTGCCCGCCTCTTTCATCAGATTTATGAGGGAAAGCCCCGGGGGCGTACGGATGATTCGGGTACCCATCGTATGGCGGTGGATTACCAAGGAGATATTTACCCATCCCGCCACTTTTGTGGGCAATTGGAATATCGAATCGGTAGCCTGCGAGACGGCCATTTTAATGAAGACCGTCGCGTACTCTTTGATGACTTGGGGGCGTTGACGACTTCGGGATGTGGGGCGTGCTGGGCGCGCAACCTGTGTGGCGGCGGGCAGAGCGCCGTGCATCTGGCACGGAGCGGTGCGATTCGTCAACCGGACCCAGTGTGGTGTGATGCCCAACGAGCATGGTATGGCGCGGCGATTGCCGCCTTTAACCTGCTCTCCGCGGAAGGCGTTGATTTCGCCCGGCTCTATCAAGGTATGCGTCCCGGAAAACGGCCTTCGCTATGGGGGATGGCACGGGCCGCGCTCACCATGAAAGTCGGTCTTCGGCCTATTGAAGAGGCCGATGGGGCGCTCCTGACCCGATGGGAGAACTGGAGTGAGGCAACGTACTTTCTGGGGAACGAATATGGAGTCTTCCTGGCGACCCGATATGATCGGGAAATGGATTCCCTTCATCCCCGCGGTGTAGAGCAGGAGTTTGTGATCATTTCGCGGCAGGGAGCGCCGATGGGCTTGCTCAAGTTGCGGCCCGATCACCTGCCCGGCGTGGCCCGAATCTGGATCTTCCTCGAAGATTCGGCAGGCTATGATGACAAGGGTATTCGCCGCAGTTTCACCCATCTGCTGCGCGAGGCGGCGAAGCAGGGGGCCTTTAAGTCGCTTATTGCGGCTTCCGGTCCTGGCGATGGCGGACTCGGTGATTTTCTGGGTGCCATTGGTTTCACCGAGATTGGCATCGAGCGGGAAGCCCTTTTCCTTCATGACGCCTACCACGACATTACGCTTCATCATCTCAATCTGGAAACGTAGGGGCCCAATGCCCTTTCATGTCATGAATCGATAGCCTTTTCACTTTTGGGTCGTGTTTGTGTGCTTGAAGTCCTCTCACCCACAAACTTCCCCCGCTTCGCTCCTCTGTTTGAGGGTGGCACCCCATCGACTATTCAGTAGCGCCAGACCCTCCTCGTTCTTGAGCTTGCGCACTGGATTCGCTACTCACACCAGAGTGCGTAGAGCTGTCCGTTCTTCAGGGTAATTCGAAGCTGGACAGGGCCCTGCTCCGCAGGCAGGGGCGATTCCCACACCACGGGAACAGACAATCCATCCTCCTCGATACGCTTGGAAGTAGCGACTACCGCGCCGGTCGCGTCCAGGGCCTCCACCTTAACTTCGCCCCAGTCGGCGCGCACGTTCACGTAAAGCGTTTCGCCCTCTAGCAAGAGGGGATGGGTCAAGAGGGTGCCGCCTTCGTAGTTGGCTTCAAGCGCCACAAAGCGGTCGCGCGGTATGGAGGCGAAACCGATGCCACTAACCTTGGGGCCACTGTCGGTCCCATCGTAGGGACTATGACGGTACCGGCGGTCGCTGTAGTAGAAGCGCAGCATGTCGCCATCTTCGATGGGCGGGTTGTTGGCCACTGCCGTGTTGAAGCGGTCCCAGTCACCGACCTCACCATTGGCGATGAAGGGGCTTCGGTCACCGATGCGGTTGAAGGTGGCGCCATCGCGGCTAACGGCGAGCTGGATGTCGAGGAAGACATTCTCGGGTCGGTTTTCGAAGCGTTGCACCAGGCCGATAAATACATCCCCATACTTGAAGACGCCCATGCCATAGACTTCCGTGGCTACCGCATCTTCCAGGTCGGCGCCCATGACGATGGGGGCCGTGTTGGGCCGGGTGTGTTCCCAGTTCAGGAAGTCGGTGGACGTGGTGTGGGCGACGACCCGTCCCCAGAAGTGTTTCTTATACCAGGGGTCCTGGCCCCAGGCCTTTGCCAGGTCTTCTGGCTGCCGTTTGCTGCGGCCGTAGAGATGGTAGCGCCCGCCCTCAGGATCGTAGGTCCAGTGGCTGGAGCCATCGACAATGGCGTCGGTCGCGAAGGAATCGACGTTGGTCCAGTGGATACCATCGGGGCTGACCGCCACGCCCAACCCGCGCCGGGAACCGGGATGAAAAATATCCATATCGGGTCCTTCATAGGGCCGTTGAATACTCAAGTAACCCATCTTGTAGCGACGCTGGGGGTCAGGGTCTCTATCATCGCGGAAAACCCCGAAGAGCTCATAGAAATAGGGAAAAGGTTTCTCACCGTCGGGCGTGCCCTCCAGGTGAACGACGATGTTGGACGGCTGTCCCTCCCAGGGGTATTGCTCCATGAGGGGGCGGGTCCAGGTGATGCCATCGGCGCTTTCGGCGTAGCACACGCCCCGGGGCATGTAGTACCACATGCGATAGGTGTCCCCTTCCTTCAGGACCGAACCATAAAGTAGAGGCCGTCCCTGCTCCCAGGGGTGGTCTCCCCAGAGCACGGGGTTGGAAGGATTTTTCTTCGCGGGCATAATGCGCTGGCTGAGGCCCTGCTGCGTGGCGATGAGGTGGTCATCTAGAAAGAGCTGGTGTGTCGCGTCGAGTGAAATGGATTCGGGCGCACTCAACACAATTGCAAGGGCATACAGGAACGAGGTCATGGGCGTTCTCCGATTGATTGGGCCGGGCATCAGTGTAGGCATGGAGTCCGGGAGATGCAAGGGGAGAAGTGGCAGCGGGGTCCTGTAGACTAGAGTGGGACCGGGCGATGGACCGGAGCGAGGAGACTCATCATGACCACGTTATTGTTGGAAGCGGAACTAAAGCCGGGGGTTACGGTACTCACACTGAATCGTCCAGAGAAACGCAATGCCCTTAATATCCCCATGCTGGAAGCCTTTTGTGAGGCGATGGCCCGACTCTCCGCCCGAGAGGGGCAACGTGCGGTCGTGATTCGTGGGGCCGGGCCGGTTTTTTGTGCAGGCCTCGATTTGAAAGAGGCGCTGGATGGGGCACAACGGGAACGCTCTTCGAGTTTGGTGCGTCAGATGTTGGCCTGTGTGTACGACTGTCCCTGTGTGACCGTGGCGGCGGTGCAAGGTGCGGCGTTGGCTGGAGGGGGAGGACTCATGGCGGCCTGTGACCTTGCCCTGGCGACCATGGACAGCTGTTTCGGTTTTCCCGAGGTGCACCGGGGCCTTGTGGCGGGGTTGATCATGACCTTTCTCCGTCGTCAACTGCACGAGCGCCACGCCCGGGAGTTGCTGCTTCTGGGCGAGATTATCGACGCGGAACGGGCGGCTGAGATCGGCCTGATCACCCGGGCCGTGCCCACCGATATGCTCGAAGAAGTCCTGGAGGCCCAGATAGACCAGATTCTCAAAGCGCCACCGGGAGCGGTGCGGGATACCAAGGCCTGGCTGGACGCTCTCTGGCATCACCCGCTCGGGGAAGACCTGGCCGGGGCGCACGAGGTCCATGTGAAGATGCGCGCGAGTTCGGAGGCCGCCGAAGGGATGGCGGCCTTCCTCGAAAAGCGAAAACCCAACTGGGACGTCTGAATGTCGGCGCTGTGCCCTATTGCGGATAGCTCACGCGGAGATTCATATCGTCGATGGTGAGGGCGTGGGGGCCGTTGTGTTCATTACTGAAGGCGATACGATTCATGCCGGTGTGCATGGTGGAGGGAATGACTTCATAGCGCCTCCAGGCTCCTTCTGACGCTATCTGTTTCAAGGTGATGTCTTTGTAGACCACGGCGAGTGCATCGGTGTCGACGTTGTCTTTGATGCGAATATTCAACACAACCGTGGCGTCGGGTTCCGGTTTGTCGACCCGCAAGCTCACGTGTCCCGTTTCCCCGGGTGCCATGGTGCGGGGCGCTTCCGGAGAGAGATGCTCCCGTTTCATATAGCGCTGGCCGTTCTTGTTCCAGTAGGCCATTTCCTTGAGTCCCCGGGCACCCGTGGTGTAGACCTTGTCCAGGCGCGCGAGAATCTTGGGGTCACCCAACTCACTCCAGAGGGGGTTGGGGCTGCTGAAGAAATTAAACATATAGACGCCCGAGGCACCCGACTGCCAGACATCCATAGCGCGGGCGCGGTAGCTTTCGCGGGATGCCCGAATCTTGCGCGCTTCGGGGTCTTTGATTCGGGATTCACTCAGGCAGGGGTAGACGGGTACATCATATTTTTTCGCGAGGGCCACGCTATCTTCCCAGGGGTGGAGCCGGAAATACCCACTGGGGACGAGGATGTCGATAAGGTCATCGGCCATCCAGGCTTCGATATCCAGCCCCATGTCGCGACAAAAGTCGACGGAGTCCGGTACGCGCACGGTAATCAAGATAGGTCGGCCCCGTTTCTTGCCCACGTCATCGGCCATGGTGCGGATGCGCCGGAGGAGGTCGGTCATCATGGCGCGCTCTTCCGGGGTGGTGACCCCTTCCCAAGCGTAGCGTTTGAAGTAAACCGGGTGGCGAAAGAAATCCAACTCTACGCCATCGACGTCGTAGTTGTTGCACACTTCTTCGAAGAAGCGGAAGGCCATCTCACGAATCTCTGGAACGGTGAAATCCACGGATGCCCACGTGCCGTTGGGCGGGACGTTTTCCTTGGAGCCCACCAGCCACTCCGGGTGTTCTTGTTTTACCGGCGGGAAGAGGTGGGGCGAATACCAGGCGCCCCAGGCATCGTGGATGTCGTTCATCCGCATGGACCAGAATATCTCGATGTCCTTTTCCCGACAAAAGTCGGTCACAATCGTGAGGGGATCGAGACCCTTATCAAACAGCGCCTGGGCCTTGTTCTTGGAAAATCCGGAACCCGGTCCTTTTCCGGGCTCCTCTGCCGTGCTGACAAAGGGTACCCCCGCTTTTGTGTTGTGGGTGAAGTAGCTGAAGCCCGAACTCCAGGTGCAGTAGACAATGGTGTCTACGTGGGTATTGAGCACGCCGGTAGTACGTTTCTTGAGGAGGGCTTCCGGCGTGGCTTCGTCCATGTAATAGACGACTTCGTTCCCGTCGTTATCGAAGATGATGCGCCGATCCTGGTGGGCTGCTTCGTAACGCATCTGCGCAATATCGTTTTCCGCACTCGACGGTCCCATAGGAAGGAGGCTTAGTATCGAGGCGAGCCATAGTGGAAAAAAAACGGAGCGTACAGCCGGGGATTTCACGAGTCGGATTCCTCATTCGGTGTTGGTCAAGGGATGAACGACCCACAGCATAACACAGCGCCGAATCGCAATCCGTTTCGATGCGACTATTGCCCGCTTCGGTAGGCGGCCAGGGAGTCGTCGATGATGCGCAGCAACTCGTCGCCACTGAAGGGCTTCTTCAGGAACCCGGAGACTGGTATGCCGATGAAGCGACTTCGCGCCTGCTCTTCCGAATAGCCACTGCATAATACGATGGGGATGTCTTCGCGGACCCGCCGGAGTGCCGTGGCCACGTCGTAGCCGTTCATGTTGGGCAACATGACATCCAGCAGCACAATGTCGATATCTTCCAGAAATTTGGTCATGGTAACCAGGGCATCGATGCCGTCTTCCGCGAGATAGACCGAATAGCCACTCTTGCGCAGGAGGTGTTGCCCCAGTTCCAATACCATTTGCTCGTCATCGACAATGAGGACGCCGCCACTGCGAACGGGAGCGGAAGTGATCTCCCGGGGCGGAATGGGGTGGGTTGCCAGGCGTGGCTCGATGGCTACCGGGAGCAGGATGCGGAAGGTCGCTCCTTTTCCCGGGGCACTGTCCACGGCCAGGGCACCGTTGTGCGAACGCACAATGCCAAGGACCGCCGCCAGACCCAATCCCCGTCCTGCGAATTTGGTGGTAAAGAAGGGGTCAAAGATCTTGTCCAAGGTGCCTGTGTCAAGCCCGGGACCCGTATCGGCCACGTTCAGATAGATATAGGTGCCCGGGAGCAGATTGTCATGGAAGTAGAGGGTTTCCAGGTACACGGCGTCGGCCTCAAAGACCCCCGTCGTAATCGTTATCACCCCCTCATTGTCACCGATGGCTTCCGAAGCATTGGAAAGCAGGTTGATGATCAATTGCTGTAGTTGGCTGCTATCGCCCGTGATATCGGGCAGGTCGTTTTCCAGGTTGAACTGAACATCGACCCGCTTACTGATGGGGGCCGTCAAGAGATAGCGCATTTCGCAGACTAACTCGGTCAAGTCGATGGGACTGAGCTGAAATACGCCGCCGCCGGAGTAGGATAGAATCTGGGCCACCAGATCCGTTGCACGGGTGGAGGCCTTTTGAATCTCTGCGGTGCAGCGAAGCACCAGATCGGCATCGGAGGCGTCGGATGCGATGATATCGGCATTGCCGACGATGACGGCCAGCAAATTGTTGAAATCATGGGAAATGCCGCTGGCAAGCACGCCGATGCTTTCAAGCTTCTGCATGTGGCGTGCCCGCTCTTCCATCCGGGCCTTTTCTTCTTCCAGCGCCTCCCGTCGTGCGACTTCCTCCAGGGCTGTCCGGTGCATGGTCCGGTATTCCTGGATGCGGTGGGTAAGCTCGGTGACGTCTTCGACGGTGAAAAGCGCGTAAAAGCCCGGTCGACCAGGGCGATATTCTGCACTGCCGGAAGGTACCCCGACCACCGTTGTTTGCTGAACGCGGCGTTCGCCACTGGGTGATGTGGCGGGGAAGATGTTTTCCTGTGCCTGGGCAGAAAACAGCACCGGTGGGCCACCATGGAATATGCTGTCCAGGCGGCCCAGGTAGTGTGCATCACTGAGGGCAGGGACGAATTCGGTAATGGGTCGGCCAATGATGCGGCTGGGGATGATCCCGGTCCAGAAGGCCAAGCAATCGTTCCAAAAGAGAACTGTCAGGTCGGCGCTGAGTACACAGACACCCACAGGCATTTTATCCAACAGGGAAAACCGCTCACCAGGATCCAACCCCTCCAGATTATTGTCTTCCACGTGTATGGACTCCGAGTTCGTTCGTATACGGTCTGTAAAGTGATTGCGGAATGCTAGTGGTGCATTCACTAAAATTTCTGCAGTATGTCAACGGTCCCCCTGAATTCACTGCAATGGGACCCTCAGACGGGTCATTGGGTAGTCGAAAGGCGACCCCGTTTCTCTTGTGTATTATATGTATGAGCTGTGTAGGCAAGGAGGATGTCGAATTGTCGCAGTATACCGAAGTCTTGTATCCCACACAAAATATTGGGTCGCGAGGGCTGGAATTTCGAGGTTTCGGAGGTGCTATGCGCCACTGGACGGTTGAGAAGGAAAGGGAGGCAGGCCGGGTGCTCCAGAAGGTGCCGGAGGAGGTAGGATACGGAATCGTTTCCCTGACGGTGGGGGGCACTGTTAGCGTTTTACCACTGGCTTGCACGATGGCTTTTCCTGTTGGCTCATCCGCCACCCCGCTTCTACTATAGCGGAGCGCGCGGGTTTTGACAATGTGAAAATACAGTATATATCGGATATACCGTAAAACGGGGTGGGGTATAACCGAGGTCAGCCGGTGGGCTGAGGGTTGGTGTTGATATGGTGCGCTTGGGACTGTTTAAATCGACCGGTACTCTTGCTCTGTGAGAAACCTTGGAAAGATGCCGCTATGCGTATGACGACCCCTTACCGCTTCTTTGTGCTTTTCGTGGGCCTTTCGGCTGCCGTGGGAGCACCCTCCGAAACGGTAACATTCGAAAACCTGGCTCCCCATCCCCGTCTGATGCTGTCTGAATCCCGCCTGGACTTGCTCCAGGAAAGTGCAACCGATGATCGGGCACTCACACGAATGGTCCGCGAGCTTCTCGACAGCGCCGATGCGGTGCTGGAAGCAGAACCCCTCGTCCACGAGCTGAAAGGCCCGCGTCTACTCCATGTTAGCCGGGACTGTCTGCGACGGGTCTATACCCTGGCCCTTGCGTGGCGTTGGACGGGTGAGGAGGTGTATGCCGAGGGGGCCCGGGCCAATCTGGAGGCCGTGTGTGCCTTCCCCGACTGGAATCCTTCCCATTTCCTCGACACGGCCGAAATGAGTCATGCGGTGGCCATCGGCTACGACTGGCTTTATGATTATCTGGATGATGCCTCTCGGGAGCGGATTCGGCAGGGTCTCATCGAGCACGGTTTGAAACCTGGGGTGGCTGCGTATACCGAAAAGAACCCGTGGTGGATCAACTCGTCGTTTAACTGGAATCAGGTGTGTAACAGTGGGCTGCTCATCGGGGCCCTGGCCCTGGCGGAATCCGACCCCACGTACGCCGAGGTAATCGTGCCGGCGGCGGTGGCTTCGCTGCCCAATGCACTGAAATCGTACAACCCCGATGGCGTATGGAGCGAAGGTCCTGCTTATTGGGGTTATGCGACCCGATACACGGCCTATGGCCTGGCCGCTCTTCAGAGTGCCCTGGGCTCGACCTTTGGGTTGGGAGATCTGCCCGGATTGGCAAAGACCGCTTATTTCCCCTTGTTAACGGCAGGGCCGACGGGCCTTTATATGAATTTTGCGGACAGCGGTCAGAACAGTCGTCGCAAGCCCTTGCCGACCTTGTTTTGGCTTGCCGATACCTACGGCCTGCCCGATGTGGCCTGGGCGGAACATCAGTTGCTCAAGGAGCAGTCGGCACGGCCCCATCACATTATCTGGTATGTACCGGAACCGTCTTCCGGTGCGGCCCTACCGCAGGATAGCTATTTTGACAGTTCGGTTCCCGTGGCCGTGAGCCGGAGCGCCTGGGATGACCCGGAGGCGCTCTTTCTCGCCATGAAGGGTGGCTATAACCAGGTGAATCATGGGCACCTTGACCTGGGTAATTTCGAGTTCGATGCGTTGGGTAATCGTTGGGCCCGGGATCTGGGATCAGACAATTACAATTTACCGGGTTACTGGGATAAGAAAAAGGGGGGAAAGCGATGGCAGTATTACCGATTGAATTCGGAAAGTCACAATGTGCCGCTGGTGGACGGCCAGGGGCAGGATCCCAATGCCAAAGCCAAGATTCTCCGAGTGGGTGCCACTGATGCTGGTGCCTTTCTCGTGGTTGACCTGAGCAGCGCCTACCCCGACAGCACCGAGCGGGTCATTCGAGGCGGGAAAACCATCGCCGATAGACGGGGGGCGGTAATTCAGGATGAGTTTACCCTCACCCGTCCGGTTCCCCTTCTCTGGGGCATGACCACCGACGCGGAAATCATGATTATGCCCGACGGACACGCCGTGTTGCTTCAGAATGGCGAGCGTCTTCACGTTACCCTGACGGGACCTCCGGGCGCCCACTTCAGCGTGGAGTCGGCGGAGCGAACCGGGTAGGAACATGCCAATCGGGGGGTACGCCGACTGGTGGTGCGGGTGCCCGCCGGGGAGACGGACGTGCGCCTTAGTCTGTGCCTACGCCCCGCCTGGGGAGATCATGGGCCGGTACCCTTGCCAGAAGTCGTTCCCTTGGCGGATTGGGAATGAAGGGCGTGGGGGAACGGATCGAGGTCGTGCAGGGTGACCTCACCCACGAGGCGGTGGACGCCATCGTGAATGCGGCCAACCGGTCGTTGCTGGGTGGTGGTGGTGTCGATGGTGCGATTCATCGAGGGGGTGGTCGCGCCATTCTGGACGCCTGCCGGAAGTTGAATGGCTGTGAGACGGGTGACGCGAAGATTACGACTGCCGGTGCGTTGCCGTCACGTTATGTGATTCATACGGTAGGGCCTGTGTATCAAGATGGGCAACACGGAGAGCCCGAGCTGCTGGCCCGATGTTATCGGCGAAGTCTGGAAGTTGCTGTGACCCATGGGCTTAAGACGATCGCCTTTCCGGCTATCAGTTGTGGCGTCTATGGCTATCCGTTAACGGAAGGGGCCCGTATCGCGGTGGACGCCGTTGCCACGTTCCTGGGCCGTGAGGAATCTATACACCGGGTGCGCTTTGTACTCTTCGATTCGGTGGCTTTTGAGGCATTTCGCCAGGCTGCCGGGGAGTGGGGCGCGGGGCCTCAGGACGGGTCCGACCCTAGGTAAACTCTTTACATTGCAACTTTTACGGCCCGCTGGGCATAATAGTCACATGGTTTGAACAGGGTCGTTGTGTGTCACTTCCCTGTGGTCAGAATGCCGGAAATACACGACGTTGGAGTTCTCTGATGAGACGAATAGTTGGGCTGATGGTTTTAGGCATGGTGGCGGTTGCGACGATGGCCTCGGCGCAGGAAACGGAGTCGGCGCCCCAAACGGCTGCGGCACCGGAGACTGCTGTCGCTATGGACAACGCCACGGTCACGGTGTTGGAGCCAGCGACGCCTGTGGTGCGGGAAATGCCGAATCAATTGACCCTCATGATGATGATAGAGCAGGGGGGCTATATACTTTGGGTCATTATGGGCCTGGGTTTCATATCCTTCGTGCTGTGCATCTATCACCTGCTGACCCTCACACCCGGGCGGGAAGCCCCCAAGAACCTGGTCCGTCGTGCTCATGGGCAGCTTCAGGAGGGCGATCTCCGGGGAGCCTACCAGATGTGCCAGGAGCGGGATGAGTATCTGGCGTTGGTGTTGCGTGCGGGGCTGAAGATGTCCGGCCATGAACGTTATGTTATCCAGGAGGCCATGGAGAGCGAAGGGGAACGGGGTGCGACGGCCCTGTGGCAGAAGATTTCCTATCTCAATAATATTGCCAACCTGGCGCCCCTGCTGGGCTTGCTGGGAACAGTCTGGGGCATGATGCAGGCCTTTGGTGCCATTGCGTTTGAAGACGCCCAGGTAAAGGGGCTCACCATGGCCTACAGTGTTGCCGAGGCCATGATTACCACGGCGGCCGGGCTGCTCCTGGCCATTCCCACCATGGCGGTATACTTTTTCCTGCGGGGTCGGGTCATCAAGATTATTGCCGTGGTGGAAGCCCACGCCAGTGAGTTTGTAGAG
>JAUIMA010000681.1 GCA_030432675.1 Candidatus Hydrogenedentota bacterium
GGTGCGACTACCCGGTGATTCCTGGACCGTTGTGGCCGTGATTCGCTGATGCTCCTGTCGGCTCGTGGAAACAACCCACCACGCCCCGCCCGCGAGGACGACTAGCACCATAAAGTAAGGGATCATACGGATCATCTCAGTGCTCCTTCCGTCGGCCCGTACGGCGCCCGACAAATTGCCACAGAGACGCCCGCTCCGTGGGGTAGAGGCCCATACGGTAGATGTACGCCACAAGGGCAGTCACGAGGATTGCCGCGCCAGCCAGGTGAAGGGGAGGGGCTCCCCAGGATAGCTGGCTGACGGCCAGCCCTGTGCCCAGGAGCACCAGGGCATTGCGCGCCGCCCGATGATCCAGCAAGGCCCGTCCATCAATCCAGCCCCGCAGGTGGCAGTAAAACAGCAACAGTGCGCAATCCAGGCTCACGCGTGCAGTCCAGGCGAAGGCGACGCCCGCAAGCCCGCCAACGTGATAGCCACCAATAAGGAAGACCAGATGGATGGGGAATTCTATCAGGTGAAATTTGGCCGACATATCCGGTCGGCCACATCCCTGCACCACCGAATCGGGAATAAAGGCGACCCCGTTCACTGCGACGCCCAGGAGGAGAATTCGAAAGACCGACACACTATGGGCGAGGTATTCCTCCCCAAAGAACACCCAGACAATCCACGGAGCACCGGCAGCCAACACCACCCCCATGAGTCCCATGATGCAAACCAGAAAGTGAATGGCCTGCAGACTGAGCGCCTGTAGTTGCTTCGTGGCGCGCCCACTCTCCAGGGCGCTGACCGTCGGAAACAGGGTGCTCGAAAGGGTACCGGGAATTATCAGCAATCGCTCCACCACCTGAAAGGGGGCCGCATAGTAGGCCACCTGGCCCATAGAGCCAATGGTGCCCAACAGGAAGCGGTCGGCGTACATCAGCGCCGGTGCCAACATGTTAGACAGGGTCACCCATTTCCCGAAATGGAATAGGGGACGGATACCGTCAATGGAGAAGGCCATGCGCCGCAAAAAATCGGGCACCGTGCGACTGCATGCCACAAAAAGCAGTCCGATCAGGATGAATCGGGAGACCAGAAAAAGCCCGAAAAACAGGGGGAGCCCCCCATCCATCCAGGCCACCCAGACGACCACCAGGAGACTTATCACGTTGATGGGTGCCCGCACGGCGTTCAGCAGGCCGAAACGCTGATAGGCCTCCAACGCCCCGGCGAAAGAGAATTCGAGCAGCGACAGGACAATGGTCGCAGCGAGCAAATAGAAGACCTGGCGGGCCTCAGACTCCAACGCTTCAGGTATGACAAAGACATCGGAAACGAGGTAGGGGGTCAGCGCCGCGAGTAACAATCCGCCAAGTGTGCCCAGTACCGCCTGGAGCCCCACGGCACTCCAGATAAGCAGGGGAATCTCCGCCTCCCGTTGCGACACCCGATAGGCCGCGCCATACTTGGCCACCGCACGGCCAAGTCCCATATCAAAAACGAAAAAGGAGGAGATTAACGCGAAGCCGATGGAAAAGAGCCCGAAGCGTTCTTCACCCAGAAAACGCACGATGAACGGCGTGGTCGCCAGTCCGACAACCAGTGGAAGGCCACGGCCCAGCAAGTTGTAGACGGTATCGCGGGCGATGCGGTGGCCATCGCTGGAGGAAGCGGCGTCGTTATCATGGTTCATGAGCGTATCGATGTTGCAAGGGGAAATCCGGTTGGCCGCCCGATTGAGCACGTGCTACCATAGGCAAAGCCAGTTACCCGTTATGAAAACGTCATCATACCCGCTGATACCGGCAAAATCGAGCCGCCTGCGGGGAGTCGACACTCACATCGCCTTCTGAAAGAGCCTGACATGCGTAAGATTCTGATTACCGGCGGAGCCGGATTCGTGGGCCGTCACTTTTGCCAGCGCTTTCTCGACCAGGGCGATGAGGTCCACTGTGTGGATAGCGTGGTAGATCTTACTGGCGGTATCCTGCCCGAGACCGGTTGGCCACTTTTTGCCCCCCGGGATTATCCCCACTTCCATTTCTATCACGAAGATTGTCGCACCTGGTTTCAACGGGTGAAGGATACCGACTTCGACCTGGCCCTGCCCCTGGCCGCCATGGTCGGCGGCCGCATGATGATTGAACACAACCCCCTGGCTGTGGCGGACGATCTGGCCATTGACTCCATGTTCTGGCAGTGGGCCGTCGAGGCGAAACCCGCCCGCACCTGCTATTTCAGCTCCAGCGCCGCCTATCCCATCGCCCGGCAGACGCGTGACAACTACGAGCTGCTGGTCGA
This sequence comes from Candidatus Hydrogenedentota bacterium, assembly GCA_030432675.1. Taxonomy (GTDB): domain Bacteria; phylum Hydrogenedentota; class Hydrogenedentia; order Hydrogenedentales; family JAEUWI01; genus JAEUWI01. The sequence continues at coordinate 2,287 of JAUIMA010000681.1, forward strand.
GGACATGATCGAGTTTCAGGATAATATTGCCATGCCCGACCTCACCTATGGATGGGCCAAGCTGACGGGAGAGTATCTGGCCCGCCTGGCGTATGAGAAGCATGGGCTCAAGTGTGTTTCCTATCGGCCGTTCTCCGGTTATGGCGAGGATCAGGATGACAACTATCCCTTTCCCGCCATCTGCAAACGGGTTATCCGGGAGCAGGGTGCCGAGACCATCCAGGTGTGGGGCACGGGCGAGCAGATGCGCGATTTTATTCATATAGAAGATTGCGTCACCGGTGTACTGACGACCATGGAGGCCATCGACAATGGAGACGCCATCAATCTCTCCACCGGCATTCTGACGAACTTCAAGGACATGGTGCGCATGGCGGCGAAGGAACTCGGCTACGCGCCGGAAGTAACCGGCA
>JAUIMA010000682.1 GCA_030432675.1 Candidatus Hydrogenedentota bacterium
ATCGGGCAGGGCGTGGTTACGCCACTTTTCCGGCACGTGAATCAGCAAGGGAATCCGGGTACCCGATTCATAGAGCCAGCGTTTTCCCCGGGTAAGCCCCCGCCCATGATCGCCCCAGAACCAGACAATGGTGTCTTCCGCCAGCCCATCGGCTTCGAGTTGGCGGAGGGTCTCCCCCACCTGCCGGTCCATGAGGGTAATGACGTCATAGTATTGGGCCCAATCCCGACGGGTGGCTGGAGTGTCTGCGTGGTAGGGCGGCACGGGGGCTTCGGCCGGGTCATGACGGTCGGCACCGAGGGCCTCGATTTCCGCCAGGCGCTTCGGGTCGCGGCTACGCACCTGGCTCTCGTGGCAAACCGTGAAGTTCATGACCGAAAAGAAGGGCACGCCATCGGGCCGGTTGCGCCAGTGGGCCTTGTTGCTGCTTTCATCCCATGCGCTTGCCGGAGGCGAAAACTGGTAGTCCGTTTTTCTGTTGTTGGTGCAATAGTATCCCGCAGCGCGCAGGTATTCCGTGAAACATTTCACGCCCGCCGGTGGCACGCCCTTGCAGCGCATGTGGTGGGTGCCGATGGTGGTGGGATACATGCCCGTAATGATGCCCGAGCGGGACGGCGCGCAGACCCCCGAGTGCGAATAGGCCCGGTCATAACGGACCGCCTTTTTCGCGAAAGCATCGATGTGGGGCGTCGTGGCATAGCTATCGCCATAGCACCCCAAGTCCGGACTGATGTCTTCCGCACTAATCCAAAGGATGTTGGGGCGCTTCTCCTGCGCGGCAACGGATTTTGCCGATGTAAACAGTGCCAGGGAGGCGAGACCGGTTTTCAAAAAGCTTCGACGACGCATAGTGCCATTCTCTCCAGGTTGGTGCATAGCACACGATACGAAAGCCTGCTCCCGGTTGCAAGCAATCCCATTCTAAATTCAGCATTCCCACGTGCTACTATACCCCGCGCGGTTTATGGGGGGCATCCCCGCCGCAGAGAGCGCAACAAAACCCCACAGGATAGTTTGATGAAAGACGTGTATCGTTTCTTGGCCTTTGATCTGGGTGCAGAGAGTGGCCGTGCCGTATTGGGAACCCTGCAGGACGGAAAAATCGGATTGGAAGAGATTCACCGTTTCCGCACCGAAGGATTGATCATGCTGGGCCGCCGTCAGTGGGATTTGGCGCGCATCTATGAAGAAATGATTACGGCCCTATCCACCTGTGCACGGGAACACACCCGCGACATCGACGCCATTGCCATCGATACCTGGGGCGTGGATTTCGGGCTGCTTGATAGCGAAGGCCACGTGCTCGCCAACCCGGTGCATTACCGCGACAAGCGGACCGAGGGCATGTTTGAGGCGGCTTTTGCCAAGGTGCCGAAGGAAGAAATTTATCATTCCACGGGCATCCAGTTTCTCCCCTTTAATACGAGTTTCCAGTTACTTTCTCTGGTCGAATCCCAATCGCCCCAGCTAGCGGCGGCGACAGATCTCTTGCTTATGGGGGACCTCCTGGCCTATCTGCTCTGCGGCACCAAGGCCTGTGAATACACCAATGCCTCGACGACCCAGCTCCTCGACCCCCACACCCGCACGTGGAATGACGACCTCATTGCGCGGCTGGGCATCCCCCGGAAAATCCTCTCGGATCCCGTGGCTCCGGGAACGAACCTGGGCAACCTGCTGCCGGAAGTCGCCGAACTCACGGGCATGAGTCCCAACACCCCCGTCATCGCACCGGGCACCCATGACACGGCCTCTGCGGTCGTCGCGGTACCCGTCGAAGGCGATACCCAGAATTGGTCCTATCTCTCCAGCGGCACCTGGTCGCTTCTGGGTGCGGAGCTCGACGAGCCCTGTATCACCGATGCAAGTATGGCCCAGGACTTCACCAACGAAGGCGGGGTCGGCGGCAAGATTCGCTTCCTGAAGAACATCTTCGGCCTTTGGCTGGTGCAGGAATGTCGGCGCACCTGGGAACGGCAGGAAGGCTCGACCCTCAACTACAGCGCCATCACCCAGGACGCGGCCGAGAGCGAAGCCTTCCGCTCTATCATTAACCTTGACGATCCCCGTCTCTTTGCGCCGGACGATATGCCCCGCCTCATCCAGGATATCTGCAAGGAGACTGGCCAGCCCATCCCGGAAACCCATGGTCAGATTATTCGCTGCGCCCTGGAAAGCCTGGCCATCAAGTATCGCCAGACCCTCCACGCCTTGGACGACACCCTGGGCCGCAAGACGGAAGTGCTCCACATCATCGGTGGCGGCACGCAGAACAAGCTGTTGAACCAGATGACCGCCGACGCCTGTGGCATCCCCGTCGTCACGGGTCCCATCGAGGCGACGGTGCTGGGCAACATTGGCGTTCAGGCCATGGCCGTGGGCGCGCTGGATAGTTTGGCCGCAGTGAGGAAAGTAATTGGGGATAGTTTTACCCTCAATCACTACACGCCGAAGAACACGGAGAAGTGGGCGACGTTTAAGTAGGGATTGGTATCCCCTTCCCTGCATACGTAAACTACAGGTGCAGCGTTTTCGTGCATACTCACACCCGTAAAGCCGCTCGTGCCTCCCGTCTGTAAGGGTGGCACCCTACCCCTGTGACTTAAGGATGGACTTGGATTGGGCGTGTGGAGTTTAGACACGACGTACTGACGGTACCGTCGCCAAGCCACTCCACGTACTACAGGCTCCCA
>JAUIMA010000683.1 GCA_030432675.1 Candidatus Hydrogenedentota bacterium
CCTCATCCGCAATGACTTCGCCTTGGTAGATCACGACGGCACGCCCACCCGTTGGGCCTGGTTTGGTCCCGATGCCCTCTACACGCCCTATGGTTGGGCGCAGGTGGGACTCAACTCCATGATGATGCTCTCCTTCCTCAGCGTAGCCGAGCACGTCACGGGCGACGAGCATTACGGTGAAGTCGCTGCCATGTTGCGCGATGAGCACCATTACCACATCAATGCCATGGTGCCCCGCCCCACCTTCCCCCCGGGAAACGTGGTGCCCTGGGATAATAACCTGGCCCTCCTCAGTTTCTACGGCCTGATGAACTATGAGAATGACCCGGAGTTGTTGCTCCTCTATCGTCAGAGCCTGGAAGACCTGTGGCAGTTCAGCAGCAAGCAGAAGAATTCGCTGTGGAACTATATCTACGCCGCCGGTGCCGAGCGCTTCATGAAAGAAGCGAAAAAAGGCTACTTTGATGGGGCCTACCCCGAAGCGGGTCCCTATACGCCCCACTATGTAAAGCGTTTCTCGACCTATGATGCGGCGGAGGCCGATTCGCTGGAAACCCTCCAGCGTATGCCCCTCTATCTCCTGGGTTGGAAGATGGAAAACACCCACCGTCTGGATGTGGAGTTGGACCCCACGCCCCTCGCAGGAAACAATGCGGGTTGGTCGCGCGTGGATCGCAGGGCCCTGCCCATCGACGAGCGGGCCCACGTCCGTCAGGATCGGGATGCCTATAAGCTCGACAACACGGAAGGTGACGGCTGGACCGAACACGAAGGCACCTTTTACCTCCTGCCCTATTGGATGGCCCGCTATCAGGGCTTCCTGAAGTAGGCGTTGTACGCTATCCGAAATCTCTCCCCCGGATCGTTCATTCGATTCGGGGGATTTTTGTTGGACAGGGTGCCGTGCCGATTGGGTATGATGGGAGGCTGTTGTCGATGACATCGACAGCATCGAAAGAATCCCAACGGACGACCGAAAGGAATCCTATGATGATGCGATATGGAATCGGTATGGTGTTGTGCGCCTTGCTCTGTGTGGCGGTTAATGCGCAAGAGCACCCCTCCGTAGAGAAACACGTTACCCTGATCAAAGAGTCGGGTCGCTTTTCGGCCTGGCCCGCCAACCGGGGCATCTGGAGTTGGGGCAATGAAATTCTGGTGGGGATAGTTCATGGCCACTATAAGGAAGATCCCGGTGGGAGCCATGACATAGACCGGGACAAGAAATCCGACGATATCCTCGCCCGCAGTATGGACGGCGGGGAAACGTGGAAGATTGAAGAGCGCATCGTGGAAGCACCCGAGGGGGACGTGCCACCGGCGGCCTATGACTTCCAGGCCGAGGGCGTGGCCCTGAATTTTCGGGGCGGCAACTGGTTTATTTCACAAAATCGGGGAAAGACCTGGGTAGGCCCCTATACCTTACCGAGCTTCGACCGCCCCGGGCTCCTCGCCCGCACCGACTATATCGTCGAGGGCCCCAAGCGGGTCACCGCCTTTATTGCCGCCCAAAAAACCGGGGGCGATGAAGGGCAACCCCTCTGTATCCGCACGGAAGACGGCGGGCTTTCCTGGCAGCTCGTGGGATGGATAGGCCCTGAGCCGCCCGCAGACTATGGCTACGCCATTATGCCCGCCACCATCGGCCTGGGCGGGGACAACTATCTGAGCTTTATTCGTCGGGGCGGAAAATTCGATGGCCAGAAATCCTGGTGGGTCGAGCCGTTTCTTTCGCCCGACGATGGCAAATCCTGGTATTTACTTGATAGCCCACGCATCGAAAACGCGGGTAACCCGGCTACCCTGACCCGATTGGCCAATGGTAATCTGGCCCTCGCCTATGGATGGCGAAGCGCCCCTTATGGCATGCGCGCCCGCATCTCAGACGACAATGGCCAGACCTGGAGCCAAGAACGTATCCTTCGCGCCGATGGGGCCAGTTGGGACATCGGCTACCCCCGCACCGTGCAGCGGCCCGACGGAAAATGCGTGACCATTTATTATTTTCACCACCCGGATCAGGAAGAGCGGTATATCTCCGCCACTATTTGGGACCCGGCAGCATAACAGGACCGACGTCGGTCCAGGAGTACATTCCATGCGACACTTCATGAGTATTACCCTCACGGTGCTTTGTTTCGCCATGACCGGATTGGCCCATGCCGAAACGGCGGCGAAAAATGACGACGGTTTCGTGCCCCTTTTCAACGGGAAGGACCTGACGGGCTGGAAGACCACCGGCAATTGGGTTATCGAGGAGGACAACATCCTCACCCTCCATCCCCGTCCCGGTGAGCATGGCTGGCAGCGTTTTGATGCCTACATCATGTCAGAGCGGAAGTACAAAGACTTCGTCATCGATATCGAGTTCAAGATTCTGGAGAAGGGCAACTCGGGTGTTTTCTTTCGCGTGGACGATCCCTTGCTGCCCGTGGACACGGGCATCGAAGTGCAGATCCTCGATACCCATGGCCTGGAAAACCCCGGTCACCATGACTGCGGCGGCGTCATCCGCACGGCAGGCCCTACGAAGAACATGGCCAAGCCTGCGGGCGAGTGGAACCGCTACGTCATCACCTGCAAGGGCAACCATCTCACGGTCGTGTTGAACGGCGAGCAGATTATCGACATCCAGCTCGATGAGGGTGCCATGAAGGATCGTCCCCTGGAAGGCCACAT
>JAUIMA010000098.1 GCA_030432675.1 Candidatus Hydrogenedentota bacterium
CTGGCCGTCTGCACAATAAGGTAAATCTGATGGAGGAGCTCAAAAAGATTCAGCGCGTTATCCAACGCCGAATTCCCGCAGCTCCCCATGAGGTATTACTAGTACTTGATGCGACGACCGGACAAAACGGTCTGGAGCAGGCCCGCCAGTTTACCGACGCCATCGCTGTGACGGGCATTATCCTTACCAAGCTCGACGGTACCGCCAAAGGGGGTATGTTGATTGCCATTCAGCGCGAGCTCGGTATACCCATTAAAATGATCGGAATCGGCGAAGGGGTAGACGATCTCGACGTCTTTGACGCCGACGAATTTGTCGAGGCACTGTTCTCCTGACCCCGGTTCCGACGGTCCCCTCGCCGTTCCGGCGGTTTGCATCGTTTCATGACCGGCGGTAGAATACCCCACGCTGTCCCCCCGAGTACGCCCGCGTTTCGCGCCAGGAAGGAGTACGATCCATGGCCCTGTGTTTTTACGACACGCTTTCCCGAAAGAAAGAAGTTTTTCAGCCCCTCGAATCCGGGAAGGTGGGTCTCTACACCTGTGGACCCACGATCTATAACTACGCTCATATCGGAAACTTTCGGGCCTACATGTTTGAAGATTTGTTGAGTCGCTACCTTACCTATCGCGGATATCAGGTGCGCCATATCATGAATCTGACGGACGTGGAAGATAAACTCATCCGTACCTGCCGTGAGACGGGCGAATCGCTTCAGACGCTCACGACGCGATACGCCAATGCCTTTTTTGAAGATCTGGATACCTTGGGTATCCTTCGTGCCGAGGCCTACCCCGCAGCCACCGATCACATCGACGAGATGGTGACTATGATCAAAACCCTGCGCGAAAAGGGCCATACCTATGAGGCTGATGGGAGTATCTACTTCCGCTTGAGCTCCTATGAGGACTATGGCAAGCTCAGCCACATGGACTTGGAAGAATTGCGGGATGGTGCGAGTGGCCGGGTAGACAATGACGAATATGAAGCCGATTCGGCCCGCGACTTTGTGTTGTGGAAGGCCTACGTCGAAGAAGATGGAGACGTCTTCTGGGAGACGGAGTTGGGGAAGGGTCGTCCGGGGTGGCACATCGAATGCTCCGCCATGAGCGTCAAGTACCTGGGCGAGCACTTTGATATTCACTGCGGTGGGGTCGACAATATCTTTCCTCACCACGAAAATGAAATCGCCCAGTCCTGCTGTGCGACCGGTGCTCAGTTTGTCAACTACTGGCTCCACTGCGCGCACCTGGTGGTGGATGGGAAGAAAATGTCCAAGTCATTGGGGAATTTCTATACCCTCCGCGATTTGGTCGACCAGGGCATCGACCCGGTGGCCATCCGCTGGGTGCTGATCTCCACCCACTACCGGCAGCCCAATAACTTCGCCTTTGATGCCGTGGACGCCGCAAAACAGGCCCTGCAGCGCATTCGTGACTTTCGGCGCCGTCTTACCGAGTGCCAGGGCGCGGGTGACGATCTTCAGGCCCTGTGTGCTTCCTGCGAAGAAGAGTTCGTCAAGGCACTCGATGATGATTTGAACATCTCAGGTGCCCTGGGGGCCGTCTTTGAATTCGTTCGCGCCGTCAATAAGGCCCTGGATGAGGGTACCACAGGGGCAGAGGGCGCGAAGAACGCCTTGGCCCTGCTGGATCGGCTCGATAGCGTGACCGGACTCTTTGGAGATGCCGGTACGACGGATGAGGCGCCAGAGGAAATCATTGCCCTTGTTAATCAGCGGCAGCAGGCGCGACGGGATAAGGATTTTGCCCTGGCCGATGACATCCGCGATCGGCTGGCTGCCGAAGGTTGGGTTATCGAAGACACCCCCGATGGTGCCCGTGTCAAGCGGATTTAGGTTTCCTGTTCGGGCCACGTGACGCCCCGTGGGGAACCTTTGCTGTCGCTTCGGGTTTAAGCAGTGGACGATGAGGTTCGCCCCGGTATGAGCGAAATCGAAGATTGGGCGTTGATAGCACGCGCACAGGGGGGCGATATGGACGCCTTCCAGGTGTTGATTGTGCGATATCAACGGCCAGTGATTCATTTCTGCTACCGGATGCTGCGTTCAGAGCAAGATGCGGAAGACGTTGCCCAGGAAGTATTTATCCGGGTTTATCGCTATCTGAAACGCCTCACGCCCCAGGCAAAATTTTCGACCGTGCTCTTCGGGATTGCCCGGAACCTGTGCCTCAATTTTGTTCGTGATATGAATCGTCGCGGGCGCGGCATGGGGCAACCGTTGGATGCCCAACCTGCGTTGGAATCCAACGTGCGCTTACCGTCTCAGGAGGCCCACTTAAAGGAAATCGAGGCGTGCATCCAGGCAGCCATGGATTCCCTGTCCGATGATCACCGCATGGTGCTCTTTCTGCGTGACGTGGAAGGGTTGGATTACGAGGAAATTGCCCGGGTAATGAAATGCCGTAAGGGCACGGTAAAAAGTCGATTGGCCCGTGCCCGCGAACAGTTGCGCCAAACCCTGATTCAGAACGGAGACGACCTGCTATGAGCACGCCCCATGTGCTGGACGAGTTGTCCGCCTACATTGATGGTGAGAGTCACGATCCCCAACGGATCGCACGCCATCTCCAATCATGCCCCGAATGCGCCCGGCGTCATATGGAGTTGTCCAAGCTTGCCGGCCATGTGCACGCCTTGCGTGCTCCCGAAGTCTTGCCCGGTTTCTCCGAACGTATTGCCGCGCGCGTTCAAGCCGATACCCCGACGCCGCTCTGGCGTCAGCCATTCGTTACCCAACGCGTCGTGCCGACGGCCTGGGCCTTGGCAGCGGTCCTTTGCATCGTGGGCACGGCCTACGTCGTGATTCAGCAGGTCGAAGCGCCGCTTCGGGATGTGCCCATCGCAACCTCACCCGCCGAAGCAATCGACCCCGATCCTGAGCTGCTTGCCCATATCCTGGAACGGGGTATCTGGGAGACGCCCTTCGAAGAAGCGGACTCCGAAGAGGATACGATGCCGGCGGATCTGAGCGTAGATTTGCTGATCGACGCCCTCGCCGCCACCGTCGGGGAAGAGGGTGCCGAAGCGTGGTACGAAGAGGAAGACTTGCTGGCCATTCTGGAGACTCTGGCGGAAGCGGATGTCCAGATCTTAAGCGAACTGGCCCAGGATCACTGGGACGAAGGGTAAGCCATGAAACGATTTTTAATCACCGCATTGGTGTTGTGTGGGTGGGCAGGGGGAGCGTGGGGGGCACCCCCGTTGTCGTCCTCCGGCGAGGGACCGCACGGCAAGGGAAACGCGGATAGCCGTGAGTTACTGGAAGAAATCCTCATGGCCCGTCTGACCCGCGAGTTGGCCCTCGAAGATGAGCAGGCCGTTTTGCTGGTTCGACACATGACCGAATTTCGCGATCAAATGATGGCCCTTCGTCGTGAACGGGGAGAAAAAATGCGCGCGCTGAGACAGGCGGTCCGCGAAAGTAAAGACGAATCCCGGATTCAGCACTTGATGGAGGAAGTACGGGCGGTCAACGAGAAGAGTATGGCCGCACGGAACGATGTACTGGATTTTGACGGATTCGAATTAACTACCTGGCAACAGGCCCGCCTGTTGGTCTTTCTGAATGATTTCGAGGCGGATATGCGCCGTCTCCTGCGTCGTGTCCAGGAGCGTCGCGCCAAAGACGCGGGGCGACCGGGCAGAGAAGACGGAGACGGGAGGGCTCCCGGGGAGCGCAACCCGGAGGCGCCGTCCGATTCGACGCAAGACGACCACGAAGGTGCCCCAATTTCGAAGGCGCCTGCCCCCGCCGGTTGATGTAGACGTCTCAAGCTGTGATACCATGCCATCGACACGCTCATGGTAGTTTTAAGGAGTAATCGGTGGAATACATAATCGCAATCTTGTTGGCGGTGGTGGAGGGCATTACAGAGTTCCTGCCCGTCAGCAGCACGGGTCACCTCATTCTTGCCGAATCCCTGTTCCAACTCGGTGAGGACGAAACCTTCGCCGATGCGTTTATCGTAATCATCCAGCTGCCTGCTATCCTTTCGGTATGCATCTATTTCTGGTCCCAACTATGGCCTGTCAAACAGGGTGCGTTGGATTCAAAGATCGTAATCCTGTGGGTGAAAGTAATTGCGGCCTTTGTGCCAGCGGTTGTTCTCGGACTCCTCTTTGACGACGTCATCGAGTCGCTCTTTAACGAAACGGCGGTGGCGATTGCGCTGATTGTGGGCGGGATAATCATTCTGTTGGTTGAGCGGCGTACTTATGAAGGGGCTACCGCCTCAATCCATGATTTGACCTATAAACAGGCCATTTCTATCGGTTTCTGTCAGTGCCTGGCCATGATTCCAGGCACGTCTCGGTCCGGTGCGACCATTGTGGGTGGACTTTTGCTCGGGGCAAGCCGTTCTGTGGCTGCTGAGTTCTCCTTTTTTCTGGCTATTCCCACCATGGTAGGCGCAACCGCCTACAAGGTCATGAAGAATGGATTGGAATTTACCAGCCATCAGTGGACCTTGATTGCTATCGGTTCGGTCGTGGCCTTTGTGGTCGCCTACGCCGTGGTCGCCTTCCTGATGTCCTTTATACAGAAGCACTCCTTCAGTGTTTTTGGCGTGTACCGAATTGTGATCGGCGTGATCGTCCTGTTGCTGGTAGCCACCTGATGGAAGCTCTGAACGCGGAAGGAAACGCCCAATGACAGATCCGAAACCGGGAGAAGCCACGGCCGCATCACAACAGCTGGTATTGGCCGGGATATTGGTCATGCCCCTTGCCTACGTCGTAGCCGCCTATATTCTTCATGCCATCGAGGTGCTTCCGCCCACGGGTTTCGTGGAGCTGGGGCCACAGGCTACACTTCTGTTGGCGGGCGTGTTCCTGCTATCCTGTGTGCTGAGCGCCGTGGTCTCGCCCATACTTAAGAAGAAAATACTTCAGATGGCGGCCGCAGATAATACCCTCGATCGCCATGCCCGTTTCAAGGCATCCATGATAGCCATGGCGACCTCCGAAGCGGGGGCCGGCCTGGGCCTTGTCCTGATTTTTTTGACAGGAAATCTGCTTTACGGCACGCTTTTGTGTGCGTTGTCTTTTGCAGTGACCTGCTTTCATTTTCCACGCCGCCATTGGCTGGAAGATGGGGATGCGCCCCACTGACCGCGCGAAGTGGCCCGACAGTTTTTGGGCACCCTTGGGTAAATTATTGACAATGCGCGTCCGAAAACGCTACAGTTAGGTTGATTGTGTCTCAGAATTCGTATAAAAATACGCATCGGATGGGACGGGCCCTTCTAACCCAATCCATCTCATGTAGAATCAAGTTGGGGCGGTATCTTTGTATCTCGTCCCACGACCAGGAAACCTGACGTGGTCGCTATGTCCAAACGACACGAACTTCTCAATGCCGCCTTACGCGTCTTTCTCGATCTCAGTTGTATCGTGGGCGTCTACTGTGCCACGGTTTGGTTCGTGATAAGCGAAGAAGCCAGCTATCTCCACCAACTCCAGAATGGCCTGCCCTATGTAGAAGCGATGGTGATCGTGTGGTTTCTTGTGGCGGCCGATCAGCGTCTGTTCCTGTCCCGCCGTAGTGAAGCATTGGTGGCCCTGCTTTTTTCCGTAGCCAAGGCTTTCTTTACGGCCTTTCTGTTTACGGTATTTATCGTGGCGCTGTTTCTGCAGGAAGACCTCAATCGCACCTTCCTCTTTATGTTCGGATTCTTTGTGCTCTTCGGCTTGTTAGCATTTCGCTTGATTCTGGGCCTGAGCCTGTGGAATCTTCGTCGCAGAGGCTTTAATTCGCGCCGAATCTTGATTATCGGCAGTAATGAACGGACCCAGAAGCTGGTGGGCATCCTGCACGCAAATGAGCATTATGGCTACCATGTGGAAGGCTTTCTGGAGCATGACGAAGATCGACGTCATCATCTGGAATCGCTGGATGTGCCCTATCTGGGAGACATCGAAGAGTTGGACAAGGTGCTGATAAACCGGGTGATTGATGCCGTCTATATCGCACTCCCCGTTCGCTCTCATTACGAAATGATCCAAAGCGCGGCCCATCTTTGCGAAGGTGTCGGAGTCTCCGTCCGATTCATGGCCGATCTCTTTCCCCTGCGTATGGCGACCAGCGATTTGTCCCGCGTTGGCGATGTGCCGCTGCTTACCCTGTCGGCGGAGACCGAAGTTCAGCCCCCCTTCGCTCTTCATCGGGCCATCGACATGGGGGTGTCTCTCTTGCTACTCGTTTTTCTCTCCCCGGTTTGTCTTCTGGTGACCCTCGCGATTAAGATCGATTCCCGTGGCCCCATACTCGTGCGCCGTCCGCGTCTTGGTCCTGGGGGACATGCCTTCCAGGATATTGTATTTCGTACGACAGTCGGGGCATCATGGGGGGGTGATGACGCAACGTTGACTCGGGTTGGGAGAATCCTTCGCCGTTACGGCATCGACGAATTGCCCCAATTACTTAATGTCTTGTCCGGGGACATCAGCCTCGCAGGTCCGACGCATTCCGGTGTCCAGGGCGGTAAGGTCGATAGTCCGGTTTAATGTGCTGGGGGCGTAGGTATGTGTTCTATGACGGGCGCTGGGCCTGAGGCCCGGAAATCCGTAGTTCAGGGAATTGAGGAGACAAATCGGGCCTGTGTCTGAGAGTAAACCAAGAAAGAGGGTCGTACCGCCATTCGTGCTGGCGATTCTGGATACCGCTTGTATCGTCGGCGCATTTGCCACGGCGATCCATTGGTCCACGGAACTGTACAAACCCCTGCTTCCCGAGGTTCGCACCAACCTGCTATACCTCTTTGTGGTTATTCTCGTCTGGTTCGCTGCCGCCTTCGAACGCCATCTCTGGAGTCCTACCCGGCGGCAGGATGTCATCCATTATCTGGCCACGGTGACCAAAGCCGTGGGGGATGCCTGCGTTTTCTGTGTCTTCGTCATGGTGCTCTTCACCCGCAGTGGTGTCACCGACGATGGCCAGAAATTCGGCGGGCTCGACCACACGTTTCTGGTGGTCTTTTGCGCGACCACGTTGATCTATCTTTTGACCTTCCGACTGAGCCTGCGCCTTATAGTTCGGGAACTGCGTAATCTCGGGGTGAACTCCCACCGCGTACTCATCGTAGGAGCGAACGAACGCACTGTCCACCTGATTCAGGTGTTAAAGACGCAGAGCGGACTCGGCTATACCCTGGAAGGGGTGCTGGACGATGAGCCCGGACGTTGCGAGGAGACGGATGCGACGGGCGTGCCCTATCAGGGGAAAATTGCCACGCTGAAAGAGCGACTGATCGAGGGAGAAATCGACGAGGTCTATATCAGTCTTCCCGTACGCTCTCGGTATGAAGAGATTCAGGAAATCGCGCACCTCTGCGAAGGGGCCGGTGTGCCAGTGCATCTCGTGGCGGACCTGTTTCCCATGCGGGTTGCAACAAGTCGGCTCATGCACCTGGAAGACATTCCCCTGCTGAACCTCTCCACCATTCCCGAGGCCCATGGCAAGGTGTTCATGAAGCGGGCCATGGATTTCGTCGGCTCAACGCTCCTGCTGATTGCGTTGGCCATTCCGCTCATGGTGTTGGCCATCCTGGTCAAGCTGGATTCAAAAGGGCCCATATTCTTCCTGCAAGAACGGGTCGGTCAGAACCAGCGCCGATTCAAGATGATAAAATTCCGGTCCATGATCGTTAATGCGGAAGAAGTACAGGCCGCCCTGCTGGAACAAAACGAAATGGATGGCCCGGTCTTTAAGATTAAGAACGATCCGCGTATCACCCGGCTGGGACGCTTCATTCGGAAATACAGCCTGGACGAGTTCCCGCAGCTCTTCAATGTGTGGCGGGGTGAAATGAGTCTGGTCGGACCCCGGCCCCCGATTCCTGCCGAGGTCGAGCAATACACCTGGAGTCAGCGTCGGCGACTCAGCATTAAGCCTGGAATGACGGGCTCCTGGCAGGTAAGTGGTCGCAACGAAGTCGGATTTGAAGAGTGGGTCGAAATGGATTTGGACTATATTGACTCCTGGTCAATCGGCCTCGATCTATTAATCCTGCTCAAGACTTTTCGCGCTGTCGTGGCTGGCCGAGGCGCATCCTAGCCGACGGCCTCGCCTCCCTCCAGGGTGGCAGACGCTGTACTGCGACGAATCGAGAGCCCGCGGTCGGCCGTGATTCAGAGCCCTTGCTCCCAGACCACAGGTTGCACCGGTGCCTTTTCGTCTGGCAGGATTAATCCCCTATCACGGAAGCTACTATAACCACGGGGCACCGCGTGTTGAATCACCGGCGTGGGGTTTGGGGTATTACGTTAAATCAAGCACCGTATCGGGAGAGGAATCCATCGGTATGTATGCTGCGGCAGACAGATAAGACCGACGACCAGGCAACACCAACGGGGCACGGTTCCACTCCTGGGGCTGTACACTCCCGCAGAGGGTGTGCTATGGTTTTATCGTATCACGAGGAGGGTATACGTGTATCAGATAACCGCGAAAACTGGAAGTTCCAAAGGGACTTCCTGGGTGGTAGAAAATGAGCCCCTTGTTTTCGGGCGGGATATGAACTGCGATATCAAGGTAAGCGATCCCCTCGTTTCTCGGCGCCATTGTGAAGTCGCTTTGGCGGAAGGAAAGGTTACCCTTCGTGATCTGGGCAGCAGTAATGCCACCTTCGTCAACGGGGAGCCCATCTCGACGGCTGACCTTGCCGCGGGAGACGAAGTGGCGGTGGGGAGCGCGGTCTTCTTGGTCACTCGGGTCCGCGAAGTCGGTACCCATACCCCCCCTCCATCGCAGGGAAATTCGCCGACCTCTTCGCTGATTATTGGTGAACCCGTTTATCTGCAGCACGATCGCGTGACCTTGTTTTCCCAGGCCCGACCCCGTACGGGGGAGGATTTGGCCGACCTCTTTACGCTCAGTCGTGCGTTGAGTGAGGCAAGTACGACGACGGGCCTGATAACGGCCCTCATTCAGCGGGTGGCGGAGCGATTCGAGCCGGAAGCTGTTTGTGTCGCGCTCCACCACGCGACCGACGGCACCATGACCTGCTTTCCTCCTGGAAGTGACGGTTCCTTTAAATCAAAGACGTCCACAACGGAGATGGTCAATCAGGTTTCCTCCCGGCAGCGCGGTATGCTCATTCCAGAGAGTTGCCGTAACAACGGAGAAGCCGGTATGCGGACCAGTGTTGCGGCGCCTATCGTGCTCGGTAATGATGTTATTGGGGCCTTGCTGGTTCAGTCCACGTCGCCTGCACGCATCTACGATGAAACGGATCTGGAATTCCTCATGGCCCAGGCCCTGACGGCCGCGCCCTATTTTCGCGCTATCGAGCGGATGGAGTTGCTGGAGCGGGAAAACAGGCGTCTGGTTACCGGCGCCGCCGAGGGATTGGCCATCATTGGTAAGAGTGACGCCATCAATCGGGTGCGCGCCATGGCGAAAGATTGTGCCCGCTCCGATATGAACGCACTCGTCCTGGGTGAAACGGGTACGGGGAAAGAGTTGGTGGTCAGCATGATCCACCGGCTATCTGACCGGTCCGAGCACCCCTTGACCATCATCAACTGTGCGGCCATACCGGCGGAATTGCTGGAAAGTGAACTCTTCGGCTACGAGCGGGGTGCGTTTACCGGAGCCCATGGACAGAAGAAAGGGACCTTCGAAGAAAGCGATGGGGGTACGTTGTTCCTGGATGAACTCTGCGATTTGAGCTTGCCCAATCAGGCGCGTCTGCTGCGAGCGATTGAAACGGGCGTGTTTCGACGTCTGGGTGGACAGGCCGATATTACGGTGAATGTCCGGGTGATTGCCGCCACCAATAAGTCGATTGCCGAGGAAGTGGAGGCGGGGCGGTTCCGACGTGATTTATACCACCGGTTGAATACCTTTGAAATTGTGATTCCTCCCCTTCGTGATCGACAGGCCGATATTCCCGTCCTGGCGGAGCACTTTCATCGTGTGGCCCAGGAACGTTTGGGTTACCGCACGATGGGATTCTCCCCGGATGCAGTGGAGTACCTCAACAATCAGCCCTGGACTGGAAACGTGCGTGAATTGCGCAATGTCGTCGAGCGGGCCATGGTTGTAGCGCCCTATGATGCCATTCGCCCGGAAGATCTGCAACGGGACGTCGTCTATCGGGCCGAACGGAAGACGGACAACGAGCCCATTCTCACCCTGGCGGAGATGGAGAAGCACCAGATCATTAAGGCGCTGAACCGTCACAATGGCAACGTGAAGGCAGCGGCCGAGACGTTGGATATCGGAAGAAGCACCCTCTACCGGAAAATTACTGAATACGATCTGCCCAATTAATGGGCACTTTCGGGGGCGGCGACTCCGTGTCATAGGCGCAACGGACCCAGCAACGTTTGTTCGCGCTTATAAAATTGAACCGCGCTTCCCCACTCTATCGAGCGTAAGCGATTTTATACGAACGCTTTAGGTGGCGTTCAGCTTTACGTAGGGGATTTCGTATTCCTTCGGGAAAGTAGGGGCATTCCCGGCCGTAGGTGTCCAATTTTCGTCGAATTGAGTCCACTTTGCGCATGCTTCCCCAGATTTTCGACTTTCCAATCGCGTCCTTCTCAAATCGGGACAATTCACGTCTCGTATTGGAATCGGAAGCGTTGCCGGTTGCCCTTGAATGGCGTGTTTTTCGATCTTCCTGATCGAAATGGGTCCGATAATATACTTGGCATCCTAATTGCATATGCCTCTGCAGCCCCATGGTAGACTCTTGCTTCAGCGGAGGGAAGTGGGGCGGCAGACTTTTCCCATTCCGGGAGGGGCGTAGTTCAGGAGTTCCCCAATATGTTTACCATCGAAACCGAGAAGCCAAGTGACGAGTACACCACCTCACGTATGAAAAAGTGGTACATGGTCCAGTTCAAGGGCTATGAAGTCGTGGACGAGCGAGAGGTGCCCAAGGTCACCTCCCACGGTCGACTGACCTATGAATGTCGGTGGTACCTGCGCCAGGTTTCTTCATGACGTCTGCCAACGGGATTTCCGAGACGGTGCGCTTCCCATTGCGCACGGTCGAAGAGTCAGGCGTCTAGCTTGTCGGCAGTGCGCTCCGTTCGGCCTGCAGCCGGGCCCGTCCCTCGTCGCTGAGTGCATCCGACTGAAGAAGCGCATCATATTTCGCGCGCGCCTCTTCCAGGCGCCCGGATTGGCCCAACGCCTTTGCCAAGGCCCATTGGGTATCCACATGATCGGGGAAATCCTCCTCACTCTCCTCCAACAGCGAAACCGCCTCCGCAAGGCGTCCCGTTCGAATCATCGTATCCGCCCAGTGCACCGCCGTAATGGCTTTGCGCTCATCGACCAGGCAAACATGGGCGACTTGAAACAGCCGGTCTGCTACTCCAAACTCCTGAATCCCCGCCGAAACAATGCCTAAATTCAAGGCACTCTCACACGGCGCGCTACCCGCCTCGGCGGCTTCCTGATAGGTCTCATGTAACATGCGCGCGGCCCAGCCAAAAACTTCCTGGGGTTTGAGCGGATTGTCTGCGGGGTGGGTGCGCACGCCTGCCAGTAAAACGCGGCTGGCCTGATCGAGCTGATCGACGCCGCCCGTCAACACGGCATTAACGGCAGCGACCTGGGGGAGAGGTTCGATTTCCTGCGCTGACAGCATCGTGCAGTTGGATTGAATAAAGGTTTTCAGCGTGGCCACCTGTTCGTGTTCATAGGCAAAGCCAGCAAATCGACTCCAGGTGGCGGGGCGCATCGGACCGGCGTTCAGGGAGGCCCTATAGGCTTCGCTTGCGCTGGCCACATCTTGATAACCTTCCAGTTGGACCGCAGCAAGCCAGTCGAAAGCGATTGCCAGCCCTTCCACGGGTTCCTCGTTTTCCTGGTCGCGTTGGGCAAGTTGGAGCTCATCGATCATGCGATAGAGGGCGTCCCGCATGGGCCCAAAGTCCCCGCTTTCCCGTGCAAAGGCAAGGAAAAGCTCCCAGGAGCGGTTGTCCCGCCCCTGATCGGCCTGCACGGCACCCAGGAGTGCCCGCTCGGTACCTGCCTGGTCGCCCAGACTCGATTCGATGCGGGCTATCATACGGTAGAGGTCGCCGGCATTTTCCGCACCGTGGTCGATGGCTTGTTTCAGGTAATTCCGGGCCGCTAACCAATGGGCATTGGCGACAGCCGGATCGCCGTTGGGGGTAAAGCTCCGCTCGAGGATGGCTGCAATCGATTCGACCCGTCCGAGGGTTTCTTCGGCAATGGGATAGCGGGGGGCTGCATTGAGGAAGTGTTGGGCGTGCATTCGGGCCTCGTCAAGATAGACTTTTGCCTGGGCCACCCCGTCGGCCCCTTGCTGCATGGCCTGTTGGGCCAACAGGAGACTGGCCCGTGCCATGGGAAGACGGGTCAGGAGGTAGTAGGGGTTTTGCTCCAGGGAGCGATTGAAATGGGCACGGCTTTCGGCGAGCTCGCCTTCGTCGACCAGGGTCATCGCAATACGCCGGGACGCATGCCAGTTCCAGGGAGCTGCTGATTCCGCACGGGCATAGGCTTCGCGGGCCGCTGTCAGCTCGCCGGCCGCATGGGCGCGCATACCCGTATAGAAATGGTAGTCGCCGGTAAAGTCCTTGGTGATGTGTCGGGTGCCCAGGAGCAGCAACAGCAGGAAGACGACCCGGGCGCCATGACCTTGCCACGCGGGCATCCGCTTTTCGTCGCCCCTTTCTGCGGCCCACAGCCCGTCCAACACACCCAGTAGCAGGAAGAACAGTGCAGCGGTAACGGGAACACGAAGGTTAAAGCCGAAGAGTCCGTCGATAGCAAAGGCCGTGAACAGGCCGGCCAGGGTGAATCCCATGGTGCGTTGTTGGGGCGTCGTGCCGCGTGCGACATAGAGCAGGCTGTAACAAATCCCGAGGAGCAAGGTGGCCAGGTAGAGCCCGGCCGCCGCCAGACCACCGTCGATACCTATTTCGATGAGGTCATTGTGGACGTGGCCATTCATCCGTATTTCCTGGGCAAACCAGTCCTGTTCAAAGGGTGTCCAGTAAGGCGCATAGGCGATTCCATAGACCGCCGGGCCATGGCCCAACACGGGCGCATCCAACAGCATATTCGTCGCACTCACATAGGATTGATAACGGAGAAGCAGCGAGAGATCGAGGGGGAACGGGTAGCCAGACTTGGTGTAGGTCCACACCATGGCACCGGCCAGCGCCACCACGCCCAACACAGCGACCACGGATACGGTGGTCAAGACCGCGCCCGCCGGGCGTTGGGGTTTGCGAAGCAGCGCATACCCGACGGCGACGAGTACGGCCGCCCCGGCCAGTGCAACCCAGCCCGCCCGCTGATCAGTGCGGTAGAGGTGAAAGAAGAGGAAGGGGAGGAGCCACGGCGTCCAGCGGAAACCCATGCGGTAAAGCCCGATCACCATGACGATCGCCAGAATGAGGGAGTGGGCGGCATAATTGGGATTGCCAAATGTGGCGGGTAGATTGGTGTAGGTGTCGCTGGTCGTGTCCTCCCAGGGGAAGGGGTCCAGTCCTGAGAATTGCAGGATGGCATAGAGTGCCGCCAGGGTCATGGCCCCGCAAAACAGGGCGAAGAAGCGGGTCACCTGTGCGGTATTGTGAAAGACCTGACTGGCGAGCCAGTAGAGGGCAAAGAGGGAGAAGAATCGTGCCGTTTCGAGCAGGCTGATGGCGCGAAACTCAGAGAACAGGCTGCTGACGAAGAAGAAACCCAAGAGGCAGAGGAGGACTTCCCGGAAGATGGGCGGACGGCGCAGGGGGATGCGGGCGATCCAGGTGACAACCACGTAGCTACCCGCCAGGACGAGAGCCGCCCAGCCGGTGAGGAGTTCCTTGATGTGGATGGTGGGGTCGTTGGTGCCGAAATACATAATGAGCACGAGGACAAAAAGGAAGATGCCCAACGCGGCGCGATAGCCGGTGGCCAGCTTGGAAGACAAAGGGGTCACGGAGATCTCCAGTGGGGTTTATCGTGAGACGCCGCCGGATTTGATGAGAGGCGGTGGATTCCGGATTCAATCGGGTGAGGGGAATGCTAGCACTGCCTTTGCGGACTTCGCAATGATCCAGCGGGGCAGGGGGTGCCAGGTGCGGTTTGCTACCCCGACGCCTGATCGATCTGGTACCATGGGTTTTACCCAAAGCAGTCCACGAAGTGCCAGGAAAGTTTGCTGAAATGACCACGGATAGCCTCCAATCGATGGAAGAAACCGCCCCCTCCATTCCCCAAGGTGCCCACCAGTACTTTTTGGGGCTGAGTGGTGTGGGATTCATCGTGCTCCTGGCGGCGCTCGTCGGTTATGGGGTGTTTGGTGAGCGAATTACGTCGGGCCTTAATGAGGCGTGCGCCGAAGCCTTCCTCGATGCCGGACAGAAGCTGGAGGCCGTAGGTAACCACACCCAGGCCATTCAAAAATACCGTCAGGCCCTGGCCGGAAATATCCAGGACGATGACCTGCGTTTTCGCTGTGGCCGCTCCATTGGTGATCTGCTGCTGCGTGAAAAGCGCTACG
>JAUIMA010000099.1 GCA_030432675.1 Candidatus Hydrogenedentota bacterium
GAGTACAGCGGGCCGCTGGGAACGATGTTTTTCTTGCCGTAAGTCTGGTGCAGTGCCCACTGAGCCAACCGGGAACCGACATCCTGTTTGTTGCGGGGGTGGATGTCTTTGGCTTCACCGATGTCGATGGCCGAGGCCATACCGGTGTTTTTCAGTTCCAGTGTCATCAACTGGGCTTCCCGCAGTTCCGCCCAATCACTATCGGCGACCGGTTCTTCCACACGCTTCTTATAGTTCGCCAACTGCACGAGATAGAAGGGAAAGTCGCCTTGGTCCCAGTGCATGCGCCAGTCTTCAATCATGGCGGGGAAAATCGTACGGTACTGATAGGCACGGCCGGCGTTCGATTCGCCCTGATACCAGATGGCACCCTTGATGCCAAAGGGCACGATGGGATGAATCATGCCATTATAGAGGCTAGAAATCCGGTGGGGGTGATCCGGGCCATAAGGCGCACGAGGTTTCCGCGCATCCGTCTCACCCGCATCTTTCTTGGCCTGCCACTCGGCCACTTTCTTGTCATAGGCCACTTTGGTCTCTGGCCACTTCGCCAGAACGTCTTCCCACCGTTTCGTAATCGGTGCAAAGGCCGCCACCGTGTCCACCGTCTCCTGGCTCGTCCAGGATTCTGAGGGCGTGCCGCCCCACGACGTGTGAATCAGGCCCACCGGTATGTTCAGCTTCTGATGAAGCTCGCGGCCGAAGTAGTAGGCCACCGCCGAAAAACCGGGGATCGTTTCGGGCGTGCACGCTTCCCACGTGCCTTCACAATCTTCCTGCGGCGTATCGGCCGTCACCCGTTTTACATAGAAAAGCCGGAGGTTGGGATACTTCGCCGCCGCGATCTCTTTTTCCGGATCGTTCGACTGTTTTACGCTCCACTGCATGTTGGACTGGCCGGAGGCCACCCACACTTCGCCGATGAGGATGTCATCAAAATAAAGCGACTCGGCTCCCAGGCTCACCCGCAGGTCATAGGCCGTGTTGCCCGCCGACCTGGAATCCAACGCCGCCATCCAGCGCCCATCAGCACCCACCGTCACCTCCTGCACCTGATCACCAAACTGGACCGTCAGCACCGCACCCGGATCGGCCTTGCCCCAGATGGGATTCTTCTGTTTCTGCTGCAATACCATGTGGCTGCTGAAGATGCTCGGCATCCACAATTCCGCCTGGGCACTCAGCCCCACCGCAACGACAATGGCCAGCAGACCAACGTGACGAAGTAATCGCATGTGTTCGTATTCCTTCCTGCAAGAGTTTCTTTCAAAAGCACAAGGAAGAAAGCGTAACAAAATGAGGGGGGAAGGGCAAGGCGGCAATCTTGAGAGATGAACCCTGAAGAGTGGGGTGGATGCTTATTCAGCGGAGCTTCTTCTTCAGCCAATAGATCGCCGTACCCGCATAGGGATGAAACTGGTCGTTTTCGTTCCGCGACTGCCACACGTTTATCAATCTTTTGACCTGGTCACGGGTCCGCGTCCCTTCCTTCCGGCCCAACGCCCTCTCAACGGCCGCGATGGTCCCACGTCTGTTTTGCTTCAAACGCTCATTGTTGAGGTTGAGTACCTCTTCGATATCGTACGCTAGCTCCACATCATCCGATTCGAGAGCACCATTGCGTAGATGCCGTAGCTTGACTTCTATATCGATTTCTCGGTTAGCGGGGTTGTACGTGAGGTCAGAGTTTTTCTTTTGAACATCGCAGTGCGTGTCGTCACTGCCCTCGTTTCCCGAACAGGATGCGAGCAAATTCTGGTAGGCCAATTGCTCGTCTCGATAAAAGTCCTGGCAATGCCAATGCTCAATCCGCATAGCGTACTTGCCGCTCCGGCCTATGCGCCCCATGCAGTAACAACAAATATGCCCTTGCTCCCTCAAGAGGCTCTCGGAAAGCTCATCCTTCGTGGCTTTGTCGAGATCGGCGTATCTAGCGGCGGGCAGGTCCGGATTTCCTCGTGGGCGCTCCCGGAACTCTGCGAGACTCTTTGGCTCTTCGGATTTGAGTATGTTTATCACCCAACCCCCTGAAATTATTCAGCATCCAGCATGAAGAGCAACGCCTCAGCCTCGACCAAGTCCGGAATATTCCCGCCCAGTTCCTCCTCCAGTTTCTTCATAGCGCCTCGCGCCCGGGCCAACGAATTCTTATCTTCCCGGTCGATGTCCCGAAATATATCTTCGATTTGCTTGTTGACTGATTTATTTCGAGAGGGCGCACCTAATACCTCCTTCAATACTTGATTGCTATCCAAACCCAGCGATTGGCGCGGAATCCGGATGGAAATTCGACCGTCCTCATCCTTAGTCAATCGTCGAATACCTTCGTGAGCCACTTCACCCAGAACCTGGGGAGAATGAGTCGAAACGACAAACTGAACGTTGGGAAAGGTAGTTCGAAGGTTCTTCAATATGCCACGCTGCCAATCCGGATGGAGATGGAGCTCAATCTCATCAATCAGCACAACACCTTCACCCTGGAGGGGATCCTCCAGCACGGGATTGGCCAAGGACAGGCGACGGGCCAAATCACCCACCATGGCGACATAACATTTTTCACCATCCGAAAGCTGGTCCAATCGGATTGGCTGATCACCCTTGAGGGCCACCATAGCAAGCTCACGACGGCGGATATGAACGTCTTTGAGATCCATGGGCAAAACAGCTAAGGCGCTCCGCACCGCTTTCAGGTGTAAATCGAGACGTCCGATAGAAATTTCTAAGTCTTCGCCACCTGGCAACTTTCGCGTGCTATATTTCTTGCTTTCGTTCTCTACATCTTCACTGGCCCTGAACCATTGAAAGAAGGATTGAAAATTGGTGGATCCCGCGAGACTCGATTCATAGGTCTTGAGCAACTGGAATACATCGCGATCCTGGGGCGTATCGACGTCAATCGACTTAACGACCCTGTCGACTCCGTAATAGACCATCACAGGTATGGAACATTGCCCCCGCGTCGCCGTAATATCGGTTCGGATCTCATCGGCAAATTTGGAAACCCCTACCCATTCCGAGCGGGCCCCGTTCTTCATCCCCGTTCGCGCAGCAGACTGTGTCCACTCAAAGCGGTTGCCCTTATGTTCCACTTCACAACGGAGCGTCGCTCCTGTTTCCCCATTGCGCACGTCCGTATCTTTGATGCGCTGACCCGACCCGTTATCGGTCCGGATACGTGCGATTGCCCAGGAAAGCATAATGGCCAGCGCGTCCAATAGGCTCGACTTTCCCGCACCGTTTTCTCCGATGAGCACGGTCAGATTATCAGACAGTGTCAACTCGAGGTCTTTGAATCCCCGAAAATTCTGTAAGGCTATGGACTTGACGTTCATGGATATATCCGCCGGGTGCTCTCTGCATTGTAGAACTGCGCACTACGTGGCCAATCGGTCTCGGTAGTACCACACCACGTTCGCTATCACTCAGTGTATCCTGAGTATACTTTACAAGTCTACGAGACCCGCGTTAAAATTCCCCCCGTAGCAGAAGCCCCAGGTGGTTGAGGAGTGTCTACCCGTGAGTGCAATTGTCACCAAGAACCTGAGCAAAATTTACCGCGAAGTCGGCAAGGCCTCGGTGAAATCGCTGGATGGCCTCGATTTGACGATTGAAGAGAATGAGGTCTACGGATTCCTGGGCCGTAATGGTGCCGGAAAAACCACGACCATCAAGATTCTCTGCAGCCTGCTGAAGCCCACTTCGGGGGAAGCCTTTGTCTTCGGAGAAAGCGTCCGCACCCCCCAGGCCCGACAGCACATTGGCTATCTGCCAGAGCAGCCCTATTTCTATGAATACCTCACCCCCAAAGAGACCCTCGATTTCTATGGCAAACTCCGCAACCTAAGCCCGGCAGAGCGGAACCATCAGTGGGATAAGCTCTCAGAGCTCCTCGATCTGCGAGACATCGCCGATCAGCGCATTAAGGGCTTCTCCAAGGGTATGCGCCAACGTATCGGCTTTGCGGTAGCCCTGATGGGAGACCCACCCTTACTGATCCTCGACGAGCCCATGAGCGGCCTCGACCCCATTGGCCGCCGTATGATTCGCGATCTCATCATGCGCTGTCGCGATGAAAAGAAAACGCTTTTCTTCAGCTCCCACGTCATGAGCGATGTGGAGCAGATCTGCGACCGGGTCAGCATCCTGGTCAAGGGCAAACTGACCCACCGCGGGCGCATCGACCAGCTCCTGGAGAGCCAGACCAAGGCCGTGGAAATCATCACGGCGGGCCTCTCCGATGAAACGCGGCGCACCCTGCGGGAACGTGCCACCGACTACCGCGCATTGGACGAACAGGATATCTTCGTCTTGCCCGATGAAGCCGCTGCCAATGAAGCCGTGCAGCAATTGCAACAACAGGGCGGGCGCATCGTCCAGTTTACCCCCATTCGGGAATCCCTCGAAGACTTTTTCCTCCGCCAGCAGACCCCCACCAACGAGGAGGCCCGCTAATGCGTATCTTCACCATTGCCCAGAACACCTTCCGGGAGTCCATCCGTGACAAGGTCCTTTATGTGCTGCTCTTCTTCGCGGCCGTCACCATTTTCGGCTCTAAGGCCCTGGGCTGGATCAGCATCGGCCAGGACATCAAGATCGTCAAAGACATTGCCCTAAGCGCCACATCGATTTTCGGCATCCTCATTGCCATTTTCGTGGGCACGAGCCTGATCTACAAAGAAATCGACAAGCGCACGCTCTACACCATCCTTGCCCAGCCCATGCAGCGCTACGAATTTATTCTCGGAAAATATCTCGGCCTCGTCGCCCTGCTCGCCGTCGTAACGGTTACCATGACGGTGGTTTCCTCGGTCTACATCCTCCTCCTTGGCGGAACCCTCCACCTGACCTTTTTTCTCGCCATCCTCCTGATATACGCCAAGCTCATGTTGATTACCGCTTTCGCGGTCCTTATGTCATCGCTCACCTCCCCCATACTCGGGGCTATCATCGTCTTTTCCGTGGCGGTCTTCGGCCACGCCACCGAAGTCTTCCGCGATCTGCCGCCCCAATTTGACGGCACGTCCGCCAAGGCCCTCCTCGAAGCCGCCTATTACGTCATCCCGAACCTGAGTAACTTCGACCTGACCCGGGAAGCGGCCAATGGCATCGATGTCTCCGGGGCCTACGTCGTGTGGGTCCTCGTTTATGGACTCATGTATACCGTGACGTTGCTCATCCTGGCGGCCCTCGCCTTTCAGGAAAAGGACGTGTGACCATGGCCCGCCGCATCATCGCCGCCGTCTGCGCCTTCGCCGTCTTCCTCGGGGCCGTTGCTGCCCAGCGCCAGGTCAATGCCGTCCGCGCGGCCGAGCAGGGCGAAGAGATTCTCTTCCTGCCCAATCAAAAGCTGCTCAATCATTTTACCGGCGGCATGAACAACGTAGTGGCCGATCTCCTCTGGCTTCGCTGCATTCAATATATTGCGACCGAATCCAAGGGCGAACGCAATTTCACCTGGCTCAATCAGATGCTGAACACGGTCGTGCAACTCGACCCCTATTTTGGCGACGCCTACCGCTACGGCGGCATGTTTCTCGCCGCGCTCAAGGCCGATGATGATGCGGGTATTGCCCTCCTGGAGCAAGGCGTTATCGCCAATCCCCGCAATCATCAGCTGCCCTATGAGCTCGCCATGATCTTCCTCTTGAACCGGAAAGACGAGCCCGGCTCCAAGGAACGGGCCACCCATTACCTCAGCATGGCCGCCGCCATCGACGGCTGCCCCGAATTCGTCCGCGAACTCGCCACCCAGCTTCAGGGCCAATACAATCTGGCCGATGTGGAGCTCGCCATGTGGAATCGCATGGTCGACAGTGACGATAAGCTCCTCCGCGAAGTGGCCCAGCGCAAACTTATCGAAATCGACATCCGCGCCCACACCGAGCAACTCAACCAGGCCGTGCTCGCCTTCAACCAACGGGCAGGTCGCTTCCCCGAGTCCATCCAGGAACTGGCCGGCGCCGGTATCATGCCCATCCCCATGAACGACCCCCTGGGCGGCACCTTCTTCCTCGGTGAGGACGGTGTCATGCGTAATACCACACTTCTCGATGAGGAAAAAAAGAATCGGCTGAAGGTGCTGAACAACCTCCTCAAGAGCTACAAGAACAAAGAGGACGGTTGGCCGCCAAACCTTGACGCATTGGTGGCAAAAGGGCTTATCGCCCAACTGCCAGACCACCCCTACCCCGACCAGACGTGGCGCTACGATGCGGCAACCGGTTCGGTCGAATAGTCTCCCGCGATCACCGCCACTACGCAAACCTGTGCAATCATATGCGCACTTGCGTCCCGCCTGCGATACACCTGCGCGCACGCGCCATCTCCTCGATCACCTGGCTCATTCTTGACGACGGCGCAGCCAGCCCGTATAGTGCACCAACAACCGTATGAGCGCGGGTCAATGTGCCTCCCGGGACTCCCACCACCCCGGCTTGGCACGTGAATTGCACTTCTCATTGTAGAACGCAATCAAAGAATGAAAGACATGATCGCAGGGTGGGCCCCTGGAAAGAGAGGTTGCTATGGAAACGCCGTCCTATGTGAAACACCAACGGCTCATCGCCTGGGTTCAGGAAGTCGCCGCACGCTGCAAACCGGACCGCGTGGTCTGGTGTGACGGCTCAAAGGAAGAGTACGACACCCTCATGGGCGAGATGACTACCTCCGGCATGGCCATCAAACTCAATGAAGAGAAACGCCCCAACAGCTACCTCTTCCGCTCTGATCCCAAAGATGTGGCCCGGGTGGAAGACCGCACCTTCATCTGCAGCCGACGGGAGCAAGACGCCGGCCCCACCAATAACTGGATGCAGCCCGATGAGATGAAGAAAATACTCAACGGACTCTTCGATGGCTGCATGCAGGGACGCCCCATGTATGTCATTCCCTTCTGCATGGGACCCCTGGGCTCGGATATATCCCACATCGGCATCGAGATCACCGATTCGCCTTATGTCGTCGTGAACATGCACATCATGACCCGCGCCGGGAAGGCTGTCATCGAGCACCTTGGAGAAAATGGCGAATTCGTGCCGTGTATCCATTCCGTGGGCCATCCACTCCTCCCCGGACAGGAAGACGTCCCGTGGCCCTGCAATAATGACGAAAAATACATCGTCCACTTTCCCGAAGAGCGGGCCATTATGTCTTACGGCAGTGGCTACGGCGGCAATGCCCTCCTCGGCAAGAAATGCTTCGCCCTCCGCATCGCCTCCTGTATGGCCCGGGATCAGGGCTGGCTCGCCGAGCACATGCTCATCCTCGGCGTGACGGAGCCCAGCGGAGTCAAGACCTATGTGGCCGCCGCGTTCCCCAGCGCCTGTGGCAAGACCAACTTCGCCATGCTCATTCCCCCGAAAGAGCTTGACGGCTACAAGATCACGACGGTGGGCGACGATATCGCCTGGATCAAACCGGGTGACGACGGCAAACTCTACGCCATCAACCCGGAAGCAGGCTTCTTCGGCGTGGCACCCGGCACCTCCTACGACTCCAACCCCAACGCCATGGAGTCCATCAAGCACGACTCCATCTTCACCAACGTGGCCCTTACGCCTGATGGTGATGTCTGGTGGGAAGGCATGACCGAGGAGACGCCTCCCGAATTGACGGACTGGAACGGCAACCCCTGGACCGCCGGATGCGGACGGCCCTCTTCCCACCCTAACTCCCGGTTTACGGCGCCCCTGGCCAATTGTCCGTGCGCCGATCCCGCCTACGAAGACCCCAAGGGCGTGCCCCTGGAAGCCTTCATCTTTGGCGGACGGCGCAGCTCCACCGTACCGCTCGTCATGCAGGCCTACAACTGGAATTACGGCGTCTATCTTGCCGCCACCATGGGCTCGGAGACCACCGCCGCCGCCACGGGTGCCGTCGGCAACGTGCGCCGCGATCCCTTCGCCATGCTGCCCTTCATCGGATACCACATGGGCGACTACTGGAGCCACTGGATGGACGTAGGCCGTTCCATTTCCAATCCCCCCCGTATTTTCGGGGTGAACTGGTTCCGCAAAGACAAAGACGGCCAGTACGTATGGCCAGGATTCGGCGACAACATGCGGATCCTCAAATGGATTGTCGACAAAGTCCATGGCCGCACCTACGCCGAGGAAAGCCCCCTGGGTTGGGTACCTCGCTATGAAGACATCGACTGGACCGGTCTCGATTTCACGGAAGACGAGTTTGACGAAATCATGTCTGTTGACCGCGCCATCTGGGAAGCGGAGATTCTCTCCCACGAAGAACTCTTCATCAAACTCTACGATCGCCTGCCCAAAGAGTTCATGATGATTCGCCAACTGACGCTGTCTCAACTCTGGCGCGCCCCCGAACACTGGGAACCCACCCACGTCACCGCGCCCTACGTGAAATAACCAGCCCCCAACTCCCATCGCCCGGCGGAAACCCCGCCGGGCGATTTTTCAACAGGAGCTTGGACATTCCTGTCCGAGACAAAGCACACGAAAGGCTGCAAGGGCCATAGGCGTCTCTCCACAACACGCTGCCTCAAGCCAACACAAACCGTTTTCCCACAGCGTTCCTGACACGCCCAAGCTGAAATTATTTCACCCCAAAACCAATAGACTGTCACGTAACGGGCTGATACGTCTGCGTACCACCTGCCTCGGACAGGAATGTCCAAGCTCCTGTTGCAGACGAAACCGCGTCACCCCTCCCGCACCACCACGCCCCTCTCCCCGTCTATCCGCAACAGCTCACCCGTCCGCACTATCGACACAATATCCGGCACCCCGATGACGAGGGGCACCCCATATTCCCGCGCCACGATGGCGGCGTGAGATAAGAGTCCGCCCCGCTCGATAACCAGGCCGGCCACCCGCCCCATGATGGCCGTCGCGGCGGGGTCCAGACACGGGAGCACCAGAATGTCCCCTCCGTCCACCTGTGCCACATCCCCACCTGGCTCCACCACCACCGCACGCCCCCGGGCCGTCCCCGTGGACGCACCGATGCCCGTGAAGGATTGGGCGCTCCCCACGACATCGGGCATCGCGACTTCATCGCCCGGTGTAAGATGGGTAGGTCGCGAAACCGCACGGTAAACCCGGGCGTGTCGTTGTCGTTGCGCGATAACCGACGGTGATGGGGTGGCTTTTCCCGCCAACCCATCCAGAAGTTCGTCAACCTTCAGCCAGAACACTTCATCCCGGTGGGCCAGCTGCTCCCGCGCACACAGGGTGTCGGCGGCCCGCAGTGCCAGCCGCCGCTGCCGTGCCAGAACCATCTCCCACACGAAACGCTGCTCCTCCCGCATTTCCAGAAGACGCGCCAGCCCACCCCGCGCCTCAGGACGTCCCCTCAGCGCGTCGAGGGTCGGCATGGTGGGAAGCCTGTGCGCCCCCGATGCTTCGCTCCACGTGGGGTCTCCATAATCGAGCGAGGCGGATCGGTGGCCATAGGCCGCCAGGTTTCCCTCCTCCTTCGCACGATTTGCTTCCAGGGTAATGAGGCGCACCCTGGCCTGGAGTCTGCGGTGGAGGGCGGCACGCCATCGCGCTGGAAGTTTAGCGGTCAGTCCACAAAAGACTCCGAATCCACCGTCGGCGAGGGCGATGCTCCACCGATGGATGCGCAAAAACGCCATCGTGAGTTGATCCAGGGCTTCCCAGGCCTCACCCCATTCCTCCACGTCCTCCCCTGATGCGTCTGGAATGGCCGCCAGCGCCACATCCAGCCGCGCACAGTATCCGCGCCAGGCCCGTCGGTTAACAAGGGCGTTACGGCGTTCCTGCCAAAGAAGCGACAGTCCCGCCCAGAAAACCCCGGGCCCGGGGAAATACTTCGGTGCCCCGCGCTCTTCCGGGAAAAGTTGGGCCAAATCCTTCGTTAACCATCGCGAAGGCACCCCGCCCAACAGGTCCGCGTAGGCCGCGTGGGCCACATAGACCTGCCCGCCGTAGTCGTAGACCAAGGGCTCCGGCGGCGTCTTTCCGCACAAGCTCAGGGCCTCCACGATACCGGCCTCCACGATACGGGGCAGCAGGGCACTCCGGGTCAGGGGCGTGAGGGGCCGGGAAAATCGCTGGTCGAAGAACCAGGAGGTGGCCGCCACGGGCGGACCTAAGCTCCGGTCGAGGTAGAGGCGTGTTACAGGCCGAAGTTGCAGGAGCCAGAGTCCTTCCCCGTCGACGGCCCATTCGATGTCGGCCGCCCGCCCCAAGGCCTCCTCAGCGCGCCGTAACCATGTGCATAAGGTACCCAGCACTGCGCCGGTCAGTATCGAAGATTCCGCCACCTCCCCATCGACCATCACTCCGCTGAACGGCTCCAGCCAGGCGCAATGGGGGACCGCAGCACCATCCACCAATTTTCCCGGCGCACCAGATACGCTTTCCACATAGGCGCGGTCCGGGTGGGCATTACTGGGATGGGCGGAAAACAAAACGCCGGAAACGAGGGCATCGATACGTTGCTGGATCACCACGGCCATGTCGGAAGAATCCGCCGTCGGTGGGCCACTCGCCCGCACCGCGTTTATCGCCTTCGCAAGGCCCTCGGGTCCGTCGCAGAATAGCGTGGTATAGGCACCCGCTTGGGAAGTCACTGCCCCGTCTTCGTTCTGTGCCGAAGAGCGAACGGCCACCCCCGCCCCCCCATCAAGCTGTCGGAAAATTTCCGAGAGTTTTTCCGGTGCCACGGTGGCCCCAACCGGCAACACCACCCAAGGAGGGACCGGGGCCTCCAGTTCATGCAAGACACCCAGTCCGGCGGCCTTCCCACCCACTTCGGCGGGGCCATTCCGTTGTTCCGGTGTCAGGAAGGGGCACATGCTCGAACCTCTGCTTTACATCCTAAAGAGCTTTCCACTTTCCCAGTATATCATAAAGCACGATACCAAAGGCGTTCGCCACGTTGATGCTGTTCTTATACCCGTGCATGGGAATCTTCACCACGTGGTCGCAACGCTTCAGGTTTCGCTCGTGGATACCGTTCACTTCATTGCCAAACACAATGGCCACCGGCCGCGACCACGCAAAGTCGTGCAAGTCCTGGGCCTCATCGGTCACTTCGATAGCCACGACAGGAATTCCCTCGGCTTTCAGGGCCGCCAGACAATCCTTCGTGCGCTCGTAATAGGTCCAGGGCACATACTCAAAGGCACCCAGCGCGGTCTTTTCCAGTTTCTTGTGGGGCGGGTGGGCCGCCATGCCGCATAGATGAATATGGGCGACGGCTCCAGCATCACAGGTTCGGAAAATGGATCCCACATTGAAGGCACTGCGAATATTATCGACCACCACGTGGACTGGATTCCGGGGAATGGGCTCCAGACTGTCAATATCAATCTGGGCATAATGGGGTTCTGGTTCGGCCATCGTCTCTTCACTCACACATCATTGACCCCAACGTATCCCGGGGCATCAAAACTAAAATGGCCTTCCCGCAGTAAACGGGAAGGCCAGTGTACTCAAGTCATCATGACCGGATCAGGAAGCCTCATCCGCCGCCGGCGCTGCGTCTTCTGCAGCACCTTCCTCAGCGGGCGCTTCATCCGTGGCCCCGTCTTCCGACGAAATCTCGATGATGTCCGTCGGCAGGTCCGTCACGGCTTCCCCATCCGCCTCTTCTTCACCGGCGCCCACCATCGCATTGTAGGCGACTTCATCCATGGAAACGCTCACGAGAGGCAACTGCGTTTCCTGCAGATGAATCGTAAAGTCCTGGGTCAGTTCGAAGCGGGCCGTGGCCAACATACGGTCGCGGATGTTCTTCTCTTCTTCTTCCCAGTTTTCCTTCTCTTCTTCCGTCGCCTCAATACGATTCGTCAGGGCGATGAAATAGGTACCGCCCAGGAAATCCGTGAGGGGACCGGCCAACTGGTTTTCTTCCTTATCCGCCAGGGCCGCATAGATGTCCTGGGTCTGCAGATAAATCTGGTCCTGGAAGAGATACTCCTTCTTGGTGAAGGGCCGGGTCTCTTTAATCTGCACGTCCAGCTCGGGGAAGGTCGTCTTCACCTCATCAAGAGTCTTGGCCTGGGCCGCAATCTTTTCGGCATATTCCGTGGTGGCTTCGCGGTAGGACTCTTCGCCCTTCTTCGCGGCCGTCGCATCGGTCGTTACTTCAGCGCGCACGTCGGAGAGGGGCGGAGTCGCGCCTTCCTGTTCGTCCATCTTCTGGGCAACATACAGGTTGTCACGACCCGTAATTACATTGAATTCCGGCGCTTCACGGCCGGCTTCTTCGTCGATGGACCGGCGAAACTGAAAGGAATCTACATTCGGGATGCCTTCGATTTCCGTGCTCTCCACGTTAAAGCCGCTCGCCGTCTGTACCGTATAGCCCAGCTCGGTCGCCGCAGCAGCGAGGTCTTTTTTCTCCCGCGTCAGCTCAGCCAGTTTCTCGGCAGCCACTTCCTGCTCCAGCCGGTCGGCATCGGAGAGGGTCACGTTGATGAAGATGTGACGGGCCTTGACTTCACGCTGCTCCGTTTCCTCGTTGGTCCGCTCTTCCTCCACCTTGTAGATGTAGTAACCATTCGGACCCTTCGCGGGGTCACTAACGTCACCCACGGCCAAGGTGAAAAGGGGCTTGCGATAATCCAGTTCGGTTTCGCGCTCCGTCACCCAACCGAGGTCGCCGCCGTTTTTCGTTTCCAGGTCAGACACTTCATCGGCCAGCGCGGCAAAGTCTTCGCCACCACGGGCACGTTCCAAGACCTGCGCCACTTCTTCACCCGGCCCGCTGGGCTGGAGGGAGAAGGCCACGTAGTTGGCCGTGTAGGTGGGCGGGTCCTGATAGTTGGCCTTGTTTTCTTCGTAGTAGGCCTGCAGCTCTTCTTCGGAGAGTTCGACGGGCGGCTCGACCTTGATGTATTCCATCTGGATCTTGGAGGTATTGTCGATCAGTTCCTGCTTCACATCCTTATCCAGAATGCGATTGGCCGAGGCAAGCTGAGCGCTCATGTAGGCCTGGCGGGAAAGCTGCTCTTCGATACTGGTGTACACCGCATCCCAATCCATATTCGGATTGGCCTTCACCCAGGCGTTAAAACGCGCACCGTTAAAGTTGCCGGCATCATCCTGGAAGCTTGGATCGTCTTTCAACTGATCTTCCAGAAAATCCTGCCCCACGTGGAAATTGCGCTTCTCTTCGATGCTTGTGATGAGTGCCGACGTCAACATCTGCTCAAAGATTTCGCCCGCAACGCCCTGCTCCTGCAGTTCAGCAAAGGAAGGCACCTCGCCCGCACCCTGCGACTGGCGGCGACCCGCCGACGTGAGATTGCGGTGAAATTCAGAGGCCATCACCGGCACGCCCGCTACACGGGCCAGTTCGACATCCTGCCCCGGCATACCGGGCGTACCGCCCCAGGGAATGCCGAAGAACAACATGGGAACACCCACGGCAAGGAATATGAAAATCAGCAACGCGCGTCTGTGCTTTCGAAAGAGATGCACCGATCTAAACCTCCGGTATAAGGATAGGTACCCGCCGCAACACCCGACAGTATCATGACTCATGTTCGCGGCAAAAAAAGTACTGAATGGTAAACCCGAAAACACTACCATATACCGCCTGATCTGTGCAAACCTATGGCGGATGGTGCGTTAAGTCACGGAACAGCTCCCAACACCCTTTACAGTGGCGGATCCGCTTCCGTACCATAGGCCCCGGAAACAACCAGTGCACCCATCCGTGCCGGAGTCTTTACCATGCCCCGAATCGATCGTGTCTTCACCCAGAGCCTTTGCCTGGTGGTGGGCACCCTGCTGACCGGCTGTCCCACGACCGACGGCCCGCCCCAATACACGCTATTCATCGAAAATAACAGCAACCAGCCCCTCAGCCCCGTGGTGGCCGCCACCCATTCCACCAGTGTGGTGGTGTGGGAAGAGGGCCAGCTTGCCAGTTCGGGCATGGGCACCCTGGCAGAAACGGGCGAAATCGGCGAACTCTTCAGCGAATTGCAGGCCCAATCTCAGGTGACCGATGTGGTGAGCGCCCGTATCCCCATGCCCTCCCAGGGGCGCGTGGTGCCCCGTTTCGCACCGGGCACCGTGGGCGGTCCTGACCTCGTGGATAACCAGCGCATCACCATTACCGCCCAACCCGGTGATGTTATTTCCCTCGCGAGCGGTCTGCTGGGCACCAACGACGGATTCTGGGGCCTCGACGCCGTGCCCCTGCCCGAATCGGGCTCCCTCATCTATTTCGCCCGAGGCTATGACGCCGGGACGGAAGAAAACAATGAGCTGGAAGATTTCATCAACGACGATGCCTCCCGCCTCGGCCCCACCGTTATCCCGGGCGATGACCCCGACACGGAAACGGAACCCGATAACCGACGGGAAGCCACCTCGCCCCCCCAGGGTATCCGTGCCCACACCGGCATCACAGGAGAAAACGACATTCCAGTGGACTTCGATTTTGACGGAATCCTGCTCCAAATCACGATTACGGCGGTGGAAGCCTCATGAAGTGGCGATATTACGGCGCTATCGG
>JAUIMA010000684.1 GCA_030432675.1 Candidatus Hydrogenedentota bacterium
TTTTCCTGGGCCAGGTCTTGAATGCGCGCCGTGTTTATGGGCTTCCAATACCGGGTGAGCCAGGGGTTTATGGGCTGCTTATAGCGGGGTATGCTATCCGTCCCGTGAATCAGGCCAAAGAGGCCGGAAACAATCAGGAGTCGCTTCTTCGCAGTGGCCTCCACGCTATCCAGGCCGATATGATCGTAGACGACTCCGCTGTAGCGCTCCAGGGCGGGCAAGACAGGGGCATCGGGGACCGACTGGTTCAGCCCGTGGGCCGCCTTGGCCTTCTCCGCACTGTTTACCCCATAGAACTTAGCCCGTTCCGAAACCTTAAGGCGTTTTCCATGCCGCAGGACAGGTAGTGTGTCGGCAAGCAGGGTGTTGGAATCTTCTGAAAACACGCCCACACCGGGCGCATCGTTTTTCCCCTCACTGGGGGGGAGTAGAATGTACATCAATGGGACCTATTCAAAAGAGATTTCGTCAATCGTGGAACCGGATTCGCTAACCGCCGTGTACTTCATGCCATCGGCGTCGATTTCAACCAGCCAGATGTGGGGGGTACCCGATGCCTTTTCCAGGTACCAACGATCGGGCTCGGGAATCTCACGGGGCGATACCCCAAAGCTGCCGTCGCCCAGATAGACCGTACCCTCCTCAGCCACTTCGTTGTTGCGGAGTATTTTGGTGCGCTTAAAGGTGTGGTCGTGATTTTCCAGCGCGACCCGGAGCCCATGGGCGTCGAAAAGGGCGAGCCAGTTTTCCCGGCCCGCCACCGCGCGGCCATCTTCAAAGTCGCGGTGGCTGGGGTAAAGCGGCGCGTGGTAGACGGCAATGGTATTGCGCGTGTCCTCATGGTTGACGAGCGTCTGCTCCAGCCACGTGGCCTGTTCGCCCCCGTGGGGCACCGAATGCCCCGAGTCGAGGACGATGAGCACGGTATCCTCTCGCAACTGTTTGGTGAAATACGGTGCGCCACCCTGGGCGAAATAGCCGTAGAAGAAGGGGGCAACTTCCTCGGGGGTGCCCGCGCTGTCGTTGGCCTCGTGGTTGCCCAGGGCCAACACCATGGGAATCATGACGCCATCGTCGGTGACCATGTTGCGGTCCCACATATTCAGCCACTTGTCCCACATCCAGGCATTCTTAAATTCGCCGTTGGCATAGGCAATATCGCCGCCGATGAGCCCGAACATGGGGTTCATATTGCCGGCCATCTTGGTCATGCGATGGGCGCGGGGTAAAATACTCATGTCCCCGCCGGAGATGAACCGGATTGGGGCGTCTTTTGGCGGCAGCGGGCGAAAGCGTCGTTCCCTGGTCAGGGCCTTGTCACCATCGGCGACCACAAAGTGGTAGGTTTCACCGGGGTCCAGGTTCGTGGCCTCGATGACGTAGATGTAGCGACCATCTTTGAGTCCCGGGATTTGGTGCATGGACCCGGTGGCGTCCTGTTCGTAGGCTGCTACCTCGCCGTCATGGGACTCGTCATCGAAGAGGAGTCGCACGTTTTCATGGGCTTTAGGACTGTGGAAATTGACCGTCATGGTGGTGCTGGGATCACTTTGCCAGGTCAGGTATACGTGGTTTGGTGTGGTACAACCGGCAAGGATGCCCGACAGCAATGCAACGGCGAAGAGCGGTATCGAAAGGCGACAGGCCAACATGAAGTTCTCCCGGGTAATAGATTAAAACCGGGCCCTATTGTAATGACTCGCGGAGGGTCCTGTCATCCCGAAGGGAAGAGAGGGCAATTTGATATGAAAAGTGCGCCCATGCGAATAGATAGGGGTTACGGTGCGCGCGAGCACCGAAAACTTTGAAGTGTGGGGCGCAGCGTAGGAAATTTGATTGTGCGTATTATTAAAGAATATGGCAGCACCATCGCCATCGTGGTCGCGGCTGTTGTAGCCATCGCCTGGATTCTGAATCCCCGTCCCCATCCCCTGGAAGGGGCCATGGCACCGGTCTTTTCCCTGCCCGATGTCTCGGGGGACTCGATTGATATGGCAGACCACATTGGCAAAGACGTCGTGGTGCTTGATTTCTGGGCCTCCTGGTGTCCACCTTGTCGCAAAGGTCTGCCCGCGGTGGACGGAGTTGCCAAGACGTTTGCGGGGAAACCTGTTGCGGTTTACGCTGTAAATATCATGGAAGGGGAGGCCCTCGTGAACGAGTTTGCCGAGTCCACCGGGCTGCAACTTCCCATTCTCATGGACAAGACCGGCATCGTGGCAGAAGACTATGAAGTGACGGGAATTCCCCAGACCGTCGTGATCGACCAGAACGGTCGCATTCATGCGATTCATGTGGGGTTGGGACTTCGTTTCCAGGCTACACTCGAGGGCCAGGTGCAGGCACTCCTAGATGGTCCAAACGAGGATAAGGCGATTGCTTCCGCCGGTTGATGTGTTGCCGACCGGTTGACTACACTGCGAGCAGATACCCAGATTCTGTAGTGTGACCGGGCAAACGGCCCCGAAAGGGAAGTGACAACACATGCGTATCCTCCTTGCGTTCGCGGTTATTGGCGTGTCGGTAATAGCAGGGGGCTGTGGTGGCTCCAGCAATGAGACCGACGAATCCAACTCGGAGAGGGTCCCAAAGCCTACGCGACGTGTGCTGCCCGACTACGACAAAAACCAGGTCTTTGACCCCATTACGGGACAACCTGT
>JAUIMA010000685.1 GCA_030432675.1 Candidatus Hydrogenedentota bacterium
GATGGCCGCGAGCCGTTCCTGCTCAACGTTCTCACGATAGAGTCGCGCATTCTCCACCGCCACACCAACGACACGGGCGACGGCAGAGAGCAATTCAAGATCGTTCTCTGTTAAGGGATGGGTACTACTTCCCACATCGACGTAAATGACACCCGCCACACTTTCCCGACCGTGCAATGGCGCGCACATGGCGGCATGTATATCGTGATCCATTACACTTTCCGCGTGGCCAAACCGGCTATCGGCCTGGGCGTCCAACGTCAGAATAGCCGCCCCATGTTCGTAAACATGGTGAATCATGGTCTGGCTGAGCGGCGGGGCCTCACCGTCATCCATGCGTCCCTTTGCCGCGCAAATTTCCGGCTCTGCACGCCCCTGATTCCGAATCAGCACGAAGCTGCGCTCTATGGGCAGTGCCGAAGAAATTAGGTCGAGAATCTTATCCAACAACTCGCTCAGGTCAAATCGCTCTCCCAGCAACTGGGCGGCCTGATAGAGCAGAAGAAGACGCTCATCTCCCGGCTCATGGATAATCGAATCTTGCAGAGCGGCGACTTCTTCCCGGCTGAATACCGTACGCCCGAAGCCCGAGTCCACAGGAAATTCTATCTCCAACACCAACTCGCCGATGGCTACACGGTCCCCTTCCGCCAGGGCAAGCTCACGGACCGGGGAATCGTTCACCACCAGTCCATTGCGGGAGTTGAGGTCTTCCACGTGAACACGCCCATTCTCAAACCAGAATCGTGCGTGCTCTCGGGATACCCGTTTGGACGCGAGGACAATATCGTTTTGCTCACCGCGCCCCACCGTGATACCCCGCTCCGTCACCGCGTATCGGCGAATCTTGCCCTCTGCGGTCCGATGCACCACATTGGGTGATGCCATCAGCCCACGACCCCCATCACACTTTGCAACAAGAACACCGGATCAACCGGCTTATCTACAAATCCTTCGGGCCCTTCGACACCAAACTCTTGCTCCATCCGCTCCCGGCTGTAATCCTCACCATGTTCTTCATTAATACCCGTGAGCATGATAATAGGCACTTTGTCGGTGAAAGGCGAATTGCGAAAGTGTTGAAAGGCCTGAAAGCCATCCATGACAGGCATATTCACATCCAGGATAATAAGGTCTGGCACATCGAGCTCTGCCTGATCGACCCCCTGTTGACCGTTAAGCGCCTCTTCCGTGGCCCACCCTTCGGCTTCCATTACCCCAGCGACGAACATCCGTACACTTTCATCGTCATCCACAATTAATACACGCTTTGCACCAGCCATGACGTTCTTCCCTGCATCTGTTAAATCGTACTACGTCCGCGCTTCCAATCACTCGGACTCGCCAACCCGACCTAATCGCTTCAGTGTAGCATAGCTCAAGGGGCCATCACCTGCTCGGTTCCTGGCTTTGAAAAGTCGATACCGTAGACAACGGCACCCCGTGCCACTTCTCGTTCGAAGGTCTCCCCATGGGATTCCAAAAAGGCGATATAGTCTACGACAGCTTCCTGAAAATCGTAGGCCATCGGAAACCAGACCCTTCCCCACTCGTCAAAATTTGGACTAATCTCTTCTCTAAACACCGCCTCATCACCCTCCAGGCCCCCTTTCCTCTTCTCAACGAGCACGGCATCGGCGGGAAAGGCATAGCGACTTTCGAGAAACTTGTAGGAAATGTAGTCGCCCTGACGCAAATAGAGGCGGTCACCTGCTTGCCAATGGGTGTCGGCATGGGCGAGGACCTTTTCCAATTCGTGATGGCGCGAGGGGCTCACGGTCATCCGGGTCGCACGCACTGCGGGCTGCGAGAG
The DNA here is from genome assembly GCA_030432675.1 of Candidatus Hydrogenedentota bacterium. GTDB lineage: Bacteria > Hydrogenedentota > Hydrogenedentia > Hydrogenedentales > JAEUWI01 > JAEUWI01. The sequence continues at coordinate 1,814 of JAUIMA010000685.1, forward strand.
GAGCAGAATCAAGGCCACGACCAGCCCGGCCCGGCCCAACCAAATGGGCTTGAGCTGCGTCAGTCGCGCAAGTCCTGCGGCCATGGACAGAAAGAGCACCGGGGCGAGGAAAAGCGTCATTCGACCGTGGAAGGGATAGAGTTTCAGCCAGGAGGCCAGAAGCGTCAAGGCGAGTGGTACGACAAACCAAAGTCCCGTTGAAAGCCGCCGCTGGAAGAGCGCTGCCTGGCCGAATAGCCAGAAAAACAGGGCCAACCCAGGCAAGGTGAAGCCGCCAGGCATATCGAGAAAGAGAAATACCCGCTCGCGATACCATCGAAAATCCCAATGCGAGGTGGGCGGAAATGGCATGAACCCATGTCGCCAGTAATGGTTCATGTATGCCATGGTCTCGGGATTCCCGCGACTTGGGAGTATGGCCACCAAAAACATAATCAGAAAACTGGCCGCACTGACACCGTAACAAATCATCAATCCGTCGAGACGTCGCCAACTGTCTTCGTGCCAGACCTTCACCAGTTGCACAAGCCCCACCCCCGCAATAAAAAAAACCACCGGAAAGGAGTACCACACAAGAACGCCATAAGTCAGTCCATAGCGAAGACCACGAACGCGGGTGCCCGGTCGATCATTCCACCGAAGGTGCAGGTAGAGCACGGTAAGCACCGCGGCCACATCTCCGGCGTAGGGTTTTGCCTCCCCCGCGTAGTTAATCAGATGCTGCGAGAATGCCGCGATCAGGAGCGCCAACAAAGCACCACGATTGCTCAGCAAGCGCCGGGCGACCAGCCAGAATAACACGAGTGTGAGCAGACCGGCGAGAATAGAAGGCAACCGAAC
>JAUIMA010000100.1 GCA_030432675.1 Candidatus Hydrogenedentota bacterium
TCCACATCGGCCAGGTCGGCATAGTCCAGGGTTGGCTCGATGAGCGCGAGGGTCCCGTCCATCTTCTCCTGCGTCATCCGCCCCTTCTTAACGCCACTCGCATAATTCTTCGTAATAATTTCCATGCCACGATCGAGACCCTCCTGGGTCGCGTCCATCAATCGCACGCTGATACCCGCGCTCGCGAAATTCATGGCGATACCACCGCCCATTGTCCCCGCCCCGATCACCCCCGCCGATTCTATTGGCCGCTTGGGCGTATCTTTGGGCACATCCGGAATCTTGCTGGCCGTGCGCTCCGCAAAAAAGATGTGGCGCTGTGCCTTGGACTGATCCGATGCCAGCAGTTCCTCGAAGACTACGCGCTCACGAGCGAGCCCCGAATCAATATCGTTTTGCGTCGCAAACTCCACACAATCGATGGCGCGTTGTGGCGAGTTGAAGCCCCGCCGTTTCTTCGCGTAGGCCGAGCGCATCGTATCGAACAGTGCCGCATCGAAGCCCTGCAGTTTGTCCGACATGTCCCGGATACGACGAGGCCCCTGACCATCTGCCACAAGGCCCTCGGCATAGGCTACGGCCCCCTCGAGCAGGTCACCATCGACAATCTCATCCACCAGGCCCAGCGTGAGCGCATCGCCAGCACCTATGGGCACCCCAGACGCGATGATCTCCACAGCGGCTTCGGGCCCGATAAGCCGAGGCAGCCGTTGCGTCCCGCCGGCACCCGGAATTATTCCCAGATGCACTTCGGGCAATCCGCAGCGGGCACTGGGAACCGCTACGCGATAGTGACATCCCAGGGCAGTTTCCAGGCCACCACCCAGCGCCGTACCATGAATCGCGGCCACGACGGGTTTCGGGCTTGCTTCGATGGCGTCTATCACTTCATCCAACCAAGGTGACGCTGGTGGCTTATCAAACTCGGTAATATCGGCCCCGGCGATAAAGGTGCGGCCGGCACAAATCAACACCAATGCGGTGACGGATTCATCTGCCACGCCTACCTGAACCGCGTCCAGAATGCCTTTTCGCACAGCAACCGACAGGGCATTGACCGGAGGCGAATCAATCGAAATGACGCCTACCGCGCCCCGTGTGTTATAGGTGACCACATTACTCAAGACTATCTCTCCTTGTTGCTTCACTGAAATAGAACCGCCTACTTCGCCTGACCCAGAAAGAAAATAACGGTTCCATCATGTGTGGGTTAGCATACACCACGCTTAATTCTTTCGCCAACTGGCGGTTGTTCCAACGTCAAATGGTCTGCTACGATGGCTGCGAAACTCCCGTAGGAAGGCAGTTTCGAATGGTTGGGAGCACCTGCAGATCGACAGCTTAGTCACACTGCAGGCCAGGTGGCGGAAAGGAATCGCGTTGATACGGCTCATCGAATTCGTCGCATCGGCGGAGGTCCCGGCTGGATTTCCCTTCACCTTGCAAGATATGGCCCTGTGTCAACTCTGGCTGGAAGACCCATCCTCCCCATCTACAGACGGCCCAGACACCCATAAGGTTTCGCAGGCCATCGCGGATTGGCTTCATCAGGAGCATCCGCCCGACGTGCCTACGGCAGGAAGGCGACACCAACATCTCCTCCGCGCACTGCTGGACACCCTGGAGCGTGGAGCGGAGGCCGATTTACTCCCCGCAGAAGTGGCGTTGCTCCAGACAGCTGATCGACTGTGCAGCCAGATGACGTCCCCGATTCGGGGTGCTCGATTCACGACATTCATCGAACGGCACCGCGGGCGCCTCAGCGCCTTGGCTGATCGCCATGGAAAGAATTTGCGGCGGCATGAGCTGGAAACCCGTATTTGCTTTGCCACGCCCCGGGACATCCAGCAGGCGCCGACCGAGGTCATTCGCCTCCTGGCCGGTATTGAACTGCCCTGTCGCGGGCCCATCTACCGTGCCGATGCGAATCTTCGCATACTCGGAGATGTACCCGAAGACTGTACCGTTGTCGTGGAAAACAATGGGCATTGCTCGGTAGACGGCTATGTTATGGGACGGATTCTCACCAAAGGGTTTTGTGAGATTCGCCACAATATATCGGGCGTCGCCATTACCCTGGATGGCTTCATTCGCGCCCGCAGCATCATCAATAACGCCCTGGTCATCTCGAAGATGGGCAGCGTTGTCTGCACCAGCGCGCAGGGTCCAAAATTGATTTTTGCCGGTCAGTCCATCACCGTGTTGGATAGCACCATGATGGGCACCTTCATCACCCGCAGCATGACCGTAACCGGTGAGATGAGAGGAAGCCATCTGGAGATTTCCGGCCACGCTACAGCCACCCGCTTTCGACCGCTGGGCACCAGTGCCATGAACGTTGTCCTTCGTCGTGAACTTTCCTGTGAGGATTTTGGTGAGGTCACGGGGGACGATCTGAAACGACTCCTCTCGGCGGCCTATGCCCTGCGCCGAAATGCTCACAACTACAAGAACCTTGCCGAAGCCGCGCGACGGGAGGGGGAGCACACCGCCCAGTCCATCCTCATGTATATCTTCGGCGGCGGCGAAGTCCAGAAACGTCTTCAGGGATTCTTGCAGGCCCAGCGCCGACATACGCTCGTGTGCAATGTCGTGGACAATCTTAAGCGCATCCTGGCGGAAGCGCAGGATGGCCTCGTTGGTGATGCCTCCGCGGAGGTTGGCGCGGCACCCACCTTAGAATTTGAGGAGGAGGAGGAAGCTCCCGATGAAGTCATCGTCGGCGCCCAGGCGGACACGGAGCAATTGGAGGCCTCGATACGGGCGGGCGGACTGAACCGAACCCAACGTACCCTCCTCATGGAAGAGGCCCGGACCAAACTGTCGGCCATGCTGGCACTCCAGGAAGAAGCCGAGGAAAAAATGCGTGAGGAGGAACGGGGAATCCAGCAGTTGGAAAAATATGAACAGGTCCTCGCCGGAAGTGGGGAAGGGGCCACCAAGCTGGATGTCCTGAATCGCATCATCCCCGCCATGAAAAAACAGCCCGCGGACAGCGTCATGGGCAGGCGGCTACGCTCCGGCTTCGTCATTCGTGCCCTGCGAAACGTCGACAGGGCCGTCCGCCATGGGGCAGAGTTTTCGCGCAACGCATCGAAATACCTGACCGACTTTCGAGCCGTTTCCGAACGCCTGGGCAAGGACTATCAAATCCAAGTACTCGAAAACCCGGAAAACGACGAAGAGAGTGCCACCGTAACCGGAATTTTCGACGCCGACACGCGAATATTCATGGATGTATTCATCCCCAACATTGCCGATGCCTCCCCCGAGACCTTAATTACTACCCGCGAAGATGATGGCGTGCGGACCTATCGGCGCACCCAGGCCGGTAGTGGCTTTCATCGGGGTTCGGCCGACTGATCAACCCAGCTTGCACACCCGTACGCCCATGAAATCCGCTTTCGTTCCCGGCTGGGCATACCACCCCCGGTACGCACTGCGACACTCCGGCGTAATGATGCACCAACTTCCCCCACGGGTCATGCGCTCCTCCACGGAGTCATCCAGCCACGCCTGCCCCTGCTCGGGCGCTCCGGTATAGTCGTCGTGCCGGTGATCTTCACACCATTCACAAACGTTTCCATGCATGTCATGGAGTCCCCACGCGTTGGGTTTCAGGGTTCCCACCGGATGGGTGCGCCCGTCGGCATATTCCTGGCTCCACGCATAGTCGGCCAATTGAGACTCATCACCATCGAAGCACCAATCTCCGGTCGTACCCGCACGACACGCATATTCCCACTCCGCCTCGGAAGGAAGGCGAAATAACCCTTCGCCCAACTGGGTCAATCGCTTTGTCAGGGCCTGGCAGTCTTCCCAGCTGACATTCTCCACGGGCAAATTGGGGTCTCCCTGAAACCCCGAAGGATTGCTCCCCATGAACTTTTCCCACTGTCCCTGGGTGATAGGGTATTTGCCCATCCAGAATCCGTGACGAATCGAGACCTCGTGACGGGGTTCTTCTTCCACAGCACCATCATCACTGCCCATATAAAAGTGCCCCGGCGGTATCCAGACCAACTCGATCCCCCCCACCTCAATGGGGTCGCGGGCTTCCTGCTCACTGTTGATCCGTTTCCGTTCCTGGGCCTTCGGAATCGCCTCGGTATAGTGGCGAATGGCGCGTTCGTAACAATCCCGTGCGCCATCAAAATCCGGTATAAGACGCCGCCCCTCTTCGGTGAGTTCTTTCACCCGGCGCGTTTCCATCTCCATGAAGGGGAGCAACCCCTCTGCCGATAGTCGCTCCTGGATCGCTTCCAGTTTATTGCGCGCCGTCACCAACACCGACTCCCCGTGGGTCATGGCCACCTTCAGGGCCTCCACGTATAAGAGTGTCGCCCGCTGATAAGACTGGGTCGCCTTGATCACACCCGAGGTGCCCCGTGCTGCCTGCTCTTCGGCGGCCGCCCGAGCGAACAGTTCCGGTGCCAATTCGTTGGCACGTGCCGTCTCCGTCCGCTTACGAACTTCTTCCATCTTCGTGCGGGCGTGGCGCAGGGCCAACATTTTCTCCATAATAACTTTGGCACGCTCGATGGCCTGGCCCAATTTATCGGCAGCCGCCTCAAAGGATTGCTTTGCACCCCCATATTGCTTGAGCTGCTCGTAAGCCTCGCCATTGCGAAAGAGTTCCACGCCTTCCGTAAGCTGTGGATGGGCGAGCTTGTCGCAACCATTGTGTTTCGCATCTTCGGCCAGCTGAAAGGCCTTCAACTTTACCAGGCGCATTTCATCTCGGGTCACGTTGTCTTCGACAATCACCGGACTCGCCGCGACCGACTGGGGCGCAAGGCACGTCTCCAGGGCCGCCACCAACTCCGCCGCCGTCTGAAAACGTGCTTCCGGTCGGGCTTCCAATGACTTCTCCACCAACGCCACCACGCCCTCGGGCAATTCCCGGCGCTCCCGTATAGGGGTGTATTGCCCCTGGGTAATTGCCGTCATCACGGCATGCGCATCATTGCCCATAAAGGGAAGACTGCCCGTCAGCAATTCATAGAGCGTAACGCCCAGGGAGAAAACGTCCGAACGGGCGTCGCCTCCGGAACCTTGGATTACTTCGGGAGCCATATAACCGGGGGTACCACCCGGAGCGTCGTTACTACTCTCTGCCGTGGGGTCAAAAAGGCGGGCTACACCAAAGTCAGCCAGCTTGGCACTCCCGCCTTCAATCTCGAGCAATATGTTTGCGGGCTTGATGTCCCGGTGGATGATGTGGTGCTTGTGGGCATAGACCAGCCCTTCGGCACTCTCTTTGGCGATGCGAAGGGCCATAGGCAGGGGCAGCCCCTTCGGATGAACCCGCAGCAGCATGCCCGCGTGGGAGCCCACGAACTCAAGAACGAAGTACTTCCGCCCCTGATACTCACTGAACTCAAAGATGGTAACGATGGCCGGGTGCTTGCCCAACGCGGCGACCGCCTTGGCCTCCTGGAGGAACATGGCCTCATGGGTCGCATCCAGAAATTCATGCAGGAATTTGATCGCCACAAAGCGACCGAGCGTAACGTCTTTGGCTTTATAGACCGCGCCGTAGGCCCCCTTGCCCAACACAAAGCTGACCTCGTAATTCCCCAGGCGCGTTCCCAATAGCGGGTCGACCAGGGGATCAGAACGTGATTCCTGGGGAGCTTTGACGTCGTCCAATAGGCTGTGACGAACGTTCGATTCCACCATCATGCCATCCTATACCCTGTTCCACTCCCCAAAAACCATCACACCACCGACACGACGACCCATCAAAAACTCATGATAGCGCAGAATTCACGGTAAAGACCACCGTTTAGAACCACAGCGCATGGTTTCCGCCTGATTCCTTTGCGTATACTCCAGCCACGCCGATTCATCGATAAGGAGATGCCGCTATGGTCTCACGGAGATTTGTACGTTCCCCCCGACAAAAACACCCGTTCTCCGGTCCCATAGAGCACCTGACACGCGTCTTGCTGTTCATGCTCGTTTCCGGTACTGCGATCGCCACAGCGCCCCTGACGCCTCAGGATTTCGGAGCCGTCGCCGACGGCGAGACCGATGACACGGCCGCCATTCAGGCCGCCATCGATCAAGCCGTGTCCGGTAACGGGCGCGTACTCCACTTCCCTCCCGGGACCTATGGGGTCACGTCGGTCGATATTCAGGCGGGCCTTACCCTCGTGGGTTACGGAGCCACCATCAAGAAAATGCCCCAGGAGCCCAAGTTCAGCCGCACCTTCACGACCCAGAATCGAAAACATATCGGGGCGCACGATTCACAACCCCTCATCATTAAAGGTTTCACCTTCGACGGCAGCCGCACAGAGCAAGGCAGCTACGAAGACTACCGCCTGGAACAACAACACATGATATTCCTGCAGGGTGACCCGGCCGGTGCGGGGCGTCTGACGGCCATCATTGAAGACTGCAGCTTTCGTGATGGCGTTGCCGATGCCATCTCGGTCTACACCAACGTGGCGGCAACCATCAGCAATTGTCGGGCAACCGATGTTTTTCGCGGCGGCGTCGTGGTCACGGGCGGACATTCCGAGGTACATATCAATAATTTCACGGCCCGGGGGGCGGTTCATGCCACCGGAATTGACGTGGAAGTGGACGGTGCCGGGTACCAGGGCTCCTTCGAAACCCATATTACGGCCACCAATCTCCGACTCGATGGCGATTTCGACGTCGGCATTCATGATGGAAGCACCTTCCATGGTAGTAATATCCACAGTGTGGCCGGGCCTTTCAACCTCTACGCACGGGATGCCACCATCCGCATGGTGAACTCCACATTCGGCGTCGGGGCCTTGAGCGATTCCAGCAATCGAATTGTCCATCCCCACGACGTATCCTTTTCCCATTGCACCTTTATCGCACGGCCATCGGGGAGCACTACGCCCGTGGCGAAGATCGCAACGGCCCATGTCTATTGGAATATTTCCGGCACGGATGAACGGGACCAGCGCCTTCGATTCATCGACTGTGACTTTCTATTGCACGATCCGCCGACGCCGGAGTCGACGCACTACGCGGTGTACGTGGAGGCCGACCAACAGTCCCGGAACAATCAGTTGCTCCTTCAAGGTGGCCGAATCGCGGCGGGCTATGATTACGGGCTCTACCTGAATCAGGGGGGCAACGCCACACTACGCGACGTATTTCTCGATGCCGATACGGGTACGCACCTCGGGGCCACCGCCGACTATCCGGTCCATGTACTGCTGGATGGCCTTCGGTACGGCGAGAACACCACCACAACCACCCATATCAATGCGGCGATTCCAGATTCCCGCATTGAACATCAGAATATCCATCTATCCGCCCGCCAAAACCGACTCGGAACGACCTATGGATTGGTGGGCAACACCTATGTTGGGGGCCGTACCCTCTCTGGACCTGTGCCGCCCGGCAAGACCCCCGGCCTCCAGGGCGACTCCTACCAACTCGATACCCCAGAGCCGGGCCAACCCCTTCGATGGATCTGCGTGACATCCGACCCCACGGCCGCGACCTGGGTCCCCGTGGAGCTGCTTCTTCCCGCGAAATAGGTCACAACGCGAACGTGGCGTATGATTCGGTCAAACTGCTATAATCCACGCTCTTTCTATCCCCAAATTTTCCGGTTTCCCGCCCACCCGAAGTGCCGCAGTGTGCATACCACGGTGTCACGGTACGGACCGGATGGCACACCAATTTTTGTAGGAGATCGATTCGTGGAAGAACGCGTACACAATTTCTCGGCGGGCCCCGCAGCCATGCCGCTCACCGTCCTCAAACGGGTGCAAGAAGAGTTGCTTTGCCTCCCCGGTGCCGGGGCTTCCGTCATGGAGATCAGCCACCGCTCCAAGGCCTTCGCCGAGGTGCTCGCAGGGGCCAAAGACAATATTTCGACCCTGCTCAACCTGCCAGACAACTACAAAATTCTGTTTCTCCAGGGTGGTGCTTCCCTTCAGTTCACCATGATCGCCATGAATCTTCTCAAGGGTGGCACGGCCGACTACCTGAACCTTGGTTCCTGGGCGAAGAAGGCCATAGCGGAAGGTAAGAAACACGGCACCGTAAACGTGGCGTGGGATGGCAGTGCGGACAACTTCAACCGCATGCCCACGAGCGATGAACTCCAGCTCACCCCGGGTGCCGCCTATGTCCACTCCACGGCCAATGAAACCATCCAGGGCATCGAGTTCTTCAACGAACCCGAAACCGGCGATGTGCCGTTGATCTGTGACTTCTCTTCGAGCTTCCTGAGCCGCCCCATTGATGTTTCCAAGTACGGCATGATTTACGCCGGTGCGCAGAAGAACATTGGCCCTTCGGGTGTGGCTGCCGTCATTATTCGCGACGACCTGGTGGAGAAGTGTGCGGAAGGCCTGCCCTCCATGCTCGACTACCGTGTCATGGTGGAGAATGACTCCCTCTACAATACGCCCCCGGCCTTTGGCATCTACATGATCAACAAGGTGACGGAATACCTGCGGAATGACATCGGCGGCCTCGAAAAGATGGAAGCCATCAACCGCAAGAAGGCCGAGACCCTCTACAACGCCATCGATGAGAGCGGCGGTTACTATGTGGGCCACGCGGTGAAAGAAAACCGCTCCCTCATGAATGTCACCTTCGTGCTCAAAGACAGCGCCCTGGAAGGCAAGTTTGTGGAAGAAGCCACCGCCGCCAAGCTGGACGGCCTCAAGGGGCACCGCTCCGTAGGCGGCTTCCGCGCCTCCATCTACAATGCCATCACGCAAGACAGCGTCGATGCCCTGGTCGCCTTCATGAAAGACTTCCAGAAAAGTAACGGCTAACAAGACTGCAGGTCTCCCACGCGGTACATTGCCGCGTGGGAGACGTCTTTTCCAGGCAAGCAATCTTTCTCGCACCAACAATATCCGTAAGGGTGCCACCCTTACGCGGAGGAGCGAAGCGGGGGAGCTTACGGGTGCCGGTCGACCGTTTAGGCTCAACTCGGCACACGTGCTTCAATGGCTGTGAAAAGGCGTGCTGCAGATCGGTTGATGAATCCCAAGAGCTATTGCAGGCTTGCACCCGTAAGCTACGCCGGGAACCGGCTACGCGTAAGGGTGGCACCCTCCACGCTCCTGCGGCTGACGTAGGAGCCTCCGCCAGACGAGTTCGGACCGTACGCAGTTTAAAACACCAGGATTCCGCCCTGAATCCACAACCCAAAAGGAGCTTCCCATGCGAATCCTAATCGCCGGATGCGGCTATGTCGGTTCCAAACTGGCCCAACAGCTCCATGACCAGAACCATGAAATCTTCGGACTGCGTCGAAACACCGCGAAGCTGCCCCAGGGCATACACCCCGTCGGTGCGGATTTGAACGATCCGGCCACCCTCACGGCCCTGCCCGAAGCCATCGATTACGTGTGCTACGCCGCAAGTGCCAATGGCTATGGCGCGGAAGCCTACCGGGCCGCCTACGTCACGGGCCTGCAAAACCTCTTGGAGGCCCTGAAAGGCCAATCACCGCGTCATCTTTTCTTCACCTCGAGCACGGGCGTCTACACGCAAAACGCGGGCGAATGGGTCGACGAATCCAGTCCGGCCGCCGCGGACCGACCGACGGCACAGGCCCTGCGCGATGGCGAGGATTTGGTTCACAATGCGTCGATCCCCGGCACCGTCGTGCGCTTCAGCGGCATCTACGGCCCCGGCCGCACCCGGCTCATCGACCAGGTGGCCGACGGCACCGCCCGTCTGGAGCGGAACGGGACCCGCTATCTCAACCACATCCATCGAGACGACTGCGCGGGCGTACTGGCCCATCTCATGACCCTGGAAAACCCCCAATCCCTCTATCTCGCCACCGACAGCAAACCCCGCACACGTAACGCCTTTCTCACGTGGATAGCAGAAACGCTGGGGGTTCCCACGCCGCCCTTTGCCGATGAAGACCCGTCCAACAGCCGCCCCTCAGAACGGGGTGGCAACCGACGCTATCGCAATGACCGGCTCCTCGAAAGTGGCTACACCTTTCAATACCCCACCTATCGCGAAGGCTACGGCGCACTCATCGCCAGCCGCGCTCAAGAGCCCCACACCTGATATCACCCTACCCCTTCGAGTCAACTTGTGCCTCGAAACAATATACCCATTAAGGAATTCCCCCGTGCACCGCAATTGGTCCAATTTCCCCTTTCCCCCTGCCCGCCTTCCCTTTTTCTATGGGTGGGTCCTTCTCGCCGCCGCCACCATCGGCGTTGTGGCCAGCATTCCCGGGCAGACTATGGGCGTGGGGATCTTTACCGATTTTCTCATCGACGTACTCGGCCTTACACGCAGCCAGCTCAGCCTGGCCTATGCCCTCGGCACCATTGCCAGCGGGTTCGCACTCCCCCTCGCAGGCACTTGGGTAGATCGCTTTGGCATCCGCATTGCGGGCACCGTCGCCGCCGTCGGCCTGGGCCTCAGTCTGGTACTCCTGGCAAGGATTACCCAGATTATCGACGCCCTTCCCATCGGACCCTTCGCCGCCATCTTCGTATGTTTCCTCTGCCTGCGCTTTTTTGGTCAAGGCTGCATCACCATGACCGCCCGTGTCGCGGTGGGAAAATGGTTTGACAAGCGACGGGGGCGGGCCGTGGCACTCATGGGCATCGTAACGGCTTTCTCCTTCAACGCAAGTCCGAACTTTCTAAACTATCTCGTACGCACCTACGAATGGCACGGCGCAGCCCTCGTCCTCGCTGCCATGGTCGGTCTCGGCATGACCGCCATCACGGTGCTCTTCTATCGCGATACGCCAGAGGCCTGCGGACTGGCGATGGATGGCGCAATGGTCCCGGACTCCGATAGCGGTGAAGCAGCTCCCACGGAAGTCACCGCCTATGAGTTCACCCGGGGTGAGGCCGCCCGGACCCTTGCGTTCTGGGCCTATACCTTTGGGCCCGCCGCACAGGGGCTCGTAATGACCGCGGTCACCTTTCACATGGCAGCCCTCGGCGCAGAAGCCGGCCTGACGCGCAACGAAGCCTACGCGCTCTTCATTCCCATGGCCTTCATCAGCGTGTTGACCAACACCGTCGGCGGCTGGTTGAGCGACCGCCTTCACCTCAAATGGATTCTAGGCTTCATGATGATCATGCAGGCGGCAGGTATTGTCGGACTCGCCTACCTCGACAGCGCCACCGGGCGAGCCCTCTTTTTTGTTGGACACGGGGCATCAGGTGGGCTTTTCGCGGTCCTCACCACCGTGCCTTTCCCCAAGTTCTTCGGCCGGGCCCATCTTGGATCAATCAGTGGGCTAAACATGTCCATCATGGTCTTCGCCAGCGCCCTGGGGCCTTTTCTATTCAGCGCGGGCTTTGACTATTTCGGCTCCTACCGCGCAGTTACATTGGCCTGTCTCGTCATGCCCGTTGCCATCGCAGTCCTCGGCTGGATAGCCCGTAACCCCCAGGAACTGCCGCGCGACTAAGCGGTCTAAATCAGGTGCCATTCTCGTTCTGCCGAATACCGACCCCGTGACGGTACGATATCTAAGGAAGCACCAGATTGTTCCACGAACACACGTTACGGGCTTTCAGCCCTATAAAGAACACCGCGTTTACCCAAGCCTTCGGCCTGGGCTGGTAGGTTACTGGACCGGTACAAGAAATCAAGGGCTGAAGGCCTGTTCCATATCCTGCGCCAGGTACCCGAGTATTCCCGCAGGTTCCAAATTTCGCGCCGAAGGGTAAAAGAGAGAAGAGCACCCTTTAAATCAGGCAGATGGAATGTTACACGTCGCATGCTCAGGGGGCAGGCGATAACCTATGTGTTGCCGAGCCGCTGGTCCTCGGTTGCCCATGTGAACATCCCATTGACGAATTCGTCAGCGCCAAAGCCGCAATCCATATCAGTCTTGGGCGAAGCCCCAAGAATAAGCGAATGAAAAGGGCGAACACGACTGAAAACCCGCGCCATCTGATGTCCGAAAAAACGGCTTCAATAATGCGTCAGATCATGCGCAACCGGTCAGCGTCCCTGCCAGACGGCTCCGCATTTTCGACACGTGTAGGATTTCACGAGGAAAAACCAGGCCACACCCAACGTGGATAGCATCAGGAATCGCTGCGGGCCCGTCATCGCCTCCCGGGAGACCATCACCGACTGGCAGCGCGGACAACGCCGATAGGAAGTATCATCGGCGTCGACATATTCATCCATGTCGACTTCCCCGGGCGTCGCGTCAATCAGTGCGCGGGCGCGGGCAACATCATCGGGCCCCACCTTGAGCACATAGCCCGAGCCGCCCATGCCCGCATAGCGACTTACGCGGTGAACCGTGGACGTGATGCCTTCACTTTCCAACATGCTCTTCACCAGACAGGCCGACGCGCTCTCGGGGTAACGTTGCAGCTCCACGCGAGATGTCGTTGTCATTACCCTAGCTCCCCTCGGTCATCAGGCGGTAAATCGTCTCCGGATCCGTCGCAGCCAAAAGAGCCTCTCGCACACCGGAAACCTTCACCAGCGCACTGATAGCCGCTAAGGCCTTCAAATACTGGGTGTGCTGATTGTCTCGGGCGGCCACCATGCAGATAATCTGGACCGGTCGCTCATCCAACGAAGCGTAATCTTCTATCGCCCGTTTGTTGACCCCTACCGCCAGCACCAGATTCCGCACCGAGGCCAGCCGCACGTGGGGCACCCCAATCCCGAAACCAATCCCCGTGCTCATGAGGGCTTCCCGCTCGAAAACTTCCCGACGGAGCTCTTCGGCATCCTTTACCTCGCGGGCCGTCGAAAGGCTGTCCACAAGGGCATTCAGCGCCTCCTCTTTCCGATGAACATCCAACACGAGCACACGCTCAGGCACCAGGATATCCCGCAGCGTGATGGCTTCGCTACGCACCGGTTTTTTCGGCTGACTTAACTTACTATCCACCCATTTTTCCACATCGGCGCGTTTGAAACGCCAGTTTGTACCCAATTTCCCACAGGGAATCTCGCCCTTGTTCGCCCAGTCGTAGACGGTGCGTTCGGAAACACGGAGAAAATCCGCCACTTCTTCCAGGGTGAGCAGTTCATAGTCGGACACGTGCAAGACTCCTTCAGGAGGTATTGACACAAGACAGCGCCCCGGACACCTACCCGGCACCATGCGCACTCAATACCCATTGAATGTCATTATACCATGCCATATCACTTCCAGGCAGATAAAACTCACTTATTTTACATCGTAAGTAATTGTTTTCTGTTATTTTCTGCTATCCTCTTACATCTGCAATCCCCACCGGACCGAGCGCAGCCACCGGTGAAGTTGCATCCGGGGCAGAGTCCCCCGTACCATAAGCGCCTGCATCCCCGATGGCTATGGAGGCTACCATGATACTTCTCGACGCACTCTTGCGTATTTTTGATTTCGTTCGCGCCATGTTGTTGGCGGGCCAGGTGCCCCAAGACAACACGGAGGGCACCATCTACAATGCCCTCAACTTTCTCCTGAACCTCTTCTCGGCCTTCTTTACCTTCTAGGGGAACGCACATGGGGGCGATAGCGCGGAGCACCGGAAGATGAACCGGCCGCTGCTATGGGCCGCCCTCGCTTTTGCCAGCGGGATTGGGGCCGTCGAATTCGCATCCATCCGTCTCGCACTACTGATTGCCCTGCTCCTCGTGGCGGCCTGGTGGGCTCCCCGAAGCCTGCCCTATCGGGATGGAATACTCATTGCCCTCCTCTTCTTCGTCGTGGGCGCAGGCTGGATGGCGGTCCGCACAACAGAACGCCACCCCGATTCCTTAGCGCAGTATGCGGCGGCCCATCCCAACGCGCCCTACACCCTCTATGGCGTAGTGGTAGAGGCCCCGGTATTTGCATCCGACACGGAGTACATGGCCGTGCGCGTCCAGGTGACGCACGGCACGGCGGGCCGAGAAACCATACCTGCCCCGGCGGGCGTCCTCCTGCGGTGGTCAAACCCCACCCACGCGCTTCATCCCGGTGAACACATCCGCATGGCGGGCCGCCTTTCACCCGTGATGGGCGAGGTCAACGTGGGTGTGAGAGGCATGGAAGACTATTACCGCCGTTACGGCTACCACAGCACCTTGCGGGCACGAAGCGAGGGCGTGACACGTGAATCCGCCCCCACCGTTCACCTGCGCTACTGGGCTTCCCGACTCCGTCAGTGGGAAGCCAGGGTTTTCGAGCAGACGGCACCGCCCTCGGCCCGCCCACTCTTGCGTGCCGTCTGGTTGGGGGACAAGACGGGGCTTTCACCGGCAACCTACGCGCCCTATCTGCAGACGGGTACGGCCCACATCCTCGCCGTTTCCGGGGTCCATATCGGTATTCTATATCTCACACTCCAGCTGGCCCTCCGGGGCGTTCTCCCCCACCGCAAGGCACGGG
>JAUIMA010000101.1 GCA_030432675.1 Candidatus Hydrogenedentota bacterium
GACGGGACGTCTAACCCACAACTGGGGCAGCAGTGGCTTAGCCGTCCCGGCTGAGATGGGGAGACGTTAGACTCAGGAGAGCGTGATGTAAGGCCGGTGACGTTGGGGGTGCCACCCTTACGGACGTGAGGTACGAACGGCCTTACGGGTGCGGGCTTGTCGAGAAGTAATGCGGTTGTTTGGATTGAAGCGGAGATCTACACCCACAAGCTCCCCCGCTTCGCTCCTCTGCTTGAGGGGGTGCTCTTTAGGTGGTTATGTGGGACAGGTGATGTGGCGGACGGGCCGTCTAACCCACTACGGCCTATTCTTCGTTCGTGGCAGTCTCAGTCAGTTTTTCCAAGGTGGCGTAGTCGGTATTCAGTACCGATTTCAACGCGTCTTCGTAACTGGGAGATTTATCAAAGGCTTCGAGTAGGGCGGGGAATTTGGCTTTGCCTTCGTTCCAGAGTTGCGCGACGGCGACGTGGGATTGGGCGTAGGCGAGGGAGACTTGTTCGGGAGAAAGCTGTCCCCGTGGGTTGCTTTCCAGCTCCTGGAAGGAGAGTGTCTCTTCGCTTCGGAAGGCGCTGCGTACGAGGCGCAGGCGACTTTGGTCCATCTTGCGGGACAGGGTTTCGGCAAGGCCTTCGTTGAACCACCATGGCACCTTGGAGCCGAGGCGATGGCGCAGGACGACGTGCACGTACTCGTGGCGCAGTCGGCTCTTGAGGGTGGCGTTCTGGAGGAAGCGCCCTTCTTTGTTGGTGATAGGGGCGCGGATTTTGCCATCGAAGAGGGCGCCCACGTGGGGATCGGATTGGGTGGCTTCGGCGAATTGGGCACCGTCGTACAACACGACCTCCACGGTCTCCGAGGGAAAGATGTCGCCGAGCTCGGTTCCGATTTCCTGGTATGCCGTCTCGAGGATATCGAAAATGCGCGACAGGGTGGCTTCGGTGAGCACATCGCCAAAACTGATTTCGAAATGGGCGGAGGGATAGCGCTTGAAGTCGCCTTCGATGTGGGCTTCCCGACGGAGCTTTTCGAGCCGCTGGGCGAGTCCGGGCCAGTCCGGCTTGGCTTCCAACACGATTTTCCAGTGGGTCTCCGCCTTGGCATGGTCGTTGGCGCGATAGGCAATTTCTCCGAGCATGGCCCGGGCATCCAATTGGCTGTTGTCGAGTTTGAGGGCCTGCTCCAGAAAGGGTTGGGCTTCTTTCAGACGCTCGGCGGCAAAGAGGTAGGCACCTGCTTGTGCATGGGGGGTCGGAAGGCGTGGCTCAAGCTCGATGGCTTTGTTGAGATGTTCGAGGGCCAGGTTCAGATCGTCGTTTTCCATGGCCTCATTGGCGAGGGCCTGGTGGCAAAGGGCCATGTTCCGTCGTATGGCCGGAATTTCGGGGGCCAGTTTGTGGGCCTGTCCAAAGCGTTCCAAGGCGTCGGCAAAACGACCCTCCTGAAAATAGACCGTGCCCAGGTCGTTGAAGCCTTTGGCCGGTTGCGCATGGGCTGCGCCCAGTAGAAGCAGGCACAGGAGTGGCGCTCCTCGGCGCAGCAGGGTCATAGCCGTCGTAATGTGGGTTGGTATGCTCATAGCAAAACGGTAGCACGGAGGAATGGCCATAGACAACGCCGCCTTCTGGCGTTCGCGTGACCCTTCCATGACAACGGTGGCTTCGGCTGGCTGTGTCCCCCCGGCATATGCTCTAATTCAGGGCAGGGGAAAGGGGGGCGCTGCCGGGGTAACCGTTCAAAGGAATAATTTATGAAGTACAGTTGTGAATGCATTCTTGTGGTCTTGCTGTGGTGCAGCCTTTCGGTGGGCGCTGCAACGACGACGATTCATGTGGCACCCAATGGTAACGACGGGTGGTCCGGCGCACTTGCTGCGCCGAATGCCGGTGGGACCGATGGCCCCAAAGCGACTATGGCAGGAGCGCGGGAGGGGGTGCGTGCTCGGGACAAGGACTCGCCGGGAGCTCGGGTGCTCATTCAGCAAGGGGAGTATTTCATCACGGAGGCGATTACCTTTGGGCCCGAAGACGGAGGAACGGCAGGCGCACCCATCGTGTACGAAGCCGCTCCCGGTGCCGAGGTCGTGATTCATGGTGGCCGCCGTATCGAGGGATGGCGATCCGAAGGAAAGTTCTGGGTCGCGGATATTCCCGAGGTGGCATCGGGCGACTGGCGTTTCAGCCAGCTGTGGGTCAACGGAGTCCGTTGTACGCCGGCCCGGACGCCCAATGGAAAAAACGGTGCCGGTGATTTTCCCGAGGGCGATGAGCTGTTTTATGCCGCCGGTCCAGTGATGGAAAAGAAAGCCGATGGAGACGAAGCGACCCGGAGTGCGACAGCATTTCGCTATCGGGACGGAGACCTGCAGGATTGGGATAGTCTCGAAGAGGCCATCGTCGTGGTCTACCACTCGTGGGAAACGGCGCTGATGCGTCCCAAGGCGATTGATACGGAGAAGCAAACGATAGCCTTCACGGGGGGGACCAATTGGGGCTTTGGGCGTTGGCGTGCGGATCAGCGCTATCACATCGAGCATCTCTTTGAAGGGATGGACCAGCCCGGTGAGTGGTTTCTGAATCGCCAGGAAGGTCGTCTCTACTACCTGCCCCGCGAGGGGGAAGACATGACGAAGGCCAACGTTGTGGCGCCGGTGGCGAAGCAGTTGCTTCGTATCGAGGGAGACCCCAAAGCAGCGTCCTTCGTGGAGTACCTTCATTTTAAGGGGTTGAAGTTTCACTACACCGAATTCACCGTGAAGCCCGAGGGTCACAGTGATTCCCAGGCGGCCCACAGTGTGCCGGCTGCGGTGGAGGCCGTGGGCGCGCGGGACGTGGTCTTTGAAGACTGCGAAGTGGGGCACGTGGGTGGTTATGGTCTCTGGTTTCGAAGCGGGAGCCAGGATAACAAACTCTTGCGCAGCGAGATCCATGATCTAGGCGCGGGCGGTGTGCGGATCGGCGAAGGGGGAAGTCCCGCCACGGCCGCCGAGGCGGTGGAAGGAAACGTGGTGGACAACTGCTTTATTCACGATGGCGGCCGGGTCTTCCGCGGGGGCGTGGGGGTCTGGATTGGACGGAGTTCCTACAACCGCCTTTCCTACAACGAGATTTGTGACTTCCGCTACACGGGTATTTCCGTGGGTTGGTCGTGGGGCTATGCCGATACCACGGCCCACCATAACATCATTGAATACAATCGGGTGCACCATATCGCGCTGGGGCAGCTGAGCGATACGGGCGGCATTTATTGCCTGGGGGATTCGCCGGGCACGGTCATCCGGAACAATGTATTTCACGATGTGATTTCCAACGCGCGGGTCTCCGGCGGCTGGGGGATCTACTTCGACGAAGGCAGCACCGGAATCCTCGCGGAAAACAACCTGGTCTATAACACACGGACCGGTTCGCTCCACCAGCACTATGGGAAAGACAACCGGGTTATTAACAACATCCTCGCATTTTCCCACAATGGCCAGCTGGTTCGTTCCCGGGAAGAAGCGCACAACTCCTTCTTTGTTCAACGAAACATTGTCTATTTCAACAACAATCAATTGCTGGGCAGCACCTGGAGGAACGGTAATTTTCAGTTGGACAGCAATATCTATTGGAGCACCGCCCGAGAGGTGGCAGAGTCCGGCGGATTAGATTTCTCGGGGCGCAGTCTGGCGGAATGGCAGGCCGAAGGCCATGACCGGTTTTCGATCGTCGCCGATCCCCTGTTTGAAAACGCGGAGGCGGGCGATTTTCGTCTGAAGGCCGATTCCCCGGCGTTCCGCCTGGGCTTCGAACCCTTTGACTATACCCGCGCTGGTCTCTATGGCGATGCCGAGTGGGTCCAGAAGCCCCGCAAGATTACCCGTCCGGCCTTCAGTCCTCCGCCCGTGGCCGCACCCCGTCGTATTGCCGAAGACTTCGAGGCCCTCCCGTTGGATACCACGGCACCGGGCGCCCATTCGAATGAAGAGGGCGCCGGAACGGTGCGTGTGAGTGACGCGGTGGCGTCATCGGGCAAGCAAAGTCTGAAATTCAGCGATGCGCCCGGACTCAAGGTATCCTACAACCCCCATATGTATTATGTCCCGGCGCTGCGATACGGTACGGCGCGGGGTTCTTTCGCCATTCGATTCGGAGAAGGTGCGGAGTTTTACCATGAGTGGCGGGACAATCGGAGTCCCTATCAGACCGGGCCGAGTATCTGGTATCGCGACGGAGCGCTCACGGCCAATGGAGAACGCATTGGCGAAGTCCCGGCGGACACGTGGGTGACTATTTCTATTGCGTGTGCCTTGGGTAAAGAAGGCGACGGGACCTATGACCTGACCGTGACCATTCCGGGTGAAGAACCGGTGGAGCGCGCCGGGCTGTCCTGTGGATCGCCGGACTTTCGGAGTCTTGACTGGTTCGGCTTCGTGTCGAATAGTACCGAAGCAGTCGCGGTTTATGTGGACGATGTGCACATCGCGACGGACTGAGAGGCCGGAATCAGGAAGGCCGGGTGGCCCGTTTCGTATTTCGGACGGGCACCTCATCCAACAGGAAAAGTTGTTTCCCTGCGGCAAGCTTTCGGGCGGCAGGGGTGTTCAGAAAGTCCGCATGGGGCGTGATGCCGACCCGCCCGAGATCCAGGCGATCGGCGTCGAAGCAGGTATGGATGGTCGGGTCGTCGTGATGGTGCTGGTCGGTATGCCAGGTGCAGGCATAGAGCAACTGCTCGAAGGCCGTGTCGTCGAGGAATTGGAGCAGCCCACGGGACTGACGGGCGTATTCCGCGCCGCGACTGCCGTGCTCGGGGTCGAAGCCATCGTTGAACCGACAGGAATCATGGAAGAGGGCAAATAGCGAGACGACGCGCACATCGGCCCCGGAATCCTTCGCGAGGTATAGGCCATTGCGCTCCACCCGCGCCCAGTGTTGGGGGCCGTGGATGCCGTGGTAGTCTGCGTTGCGCTCCCGGATGACCCGTTCCCAGAGGTCGGTGTAGGGTCTTTCGTCTTGAACAGCCATTGGTCTCTTTCCCTGATGAAGCGGGTCATCCAAAGCGCGGGCAAATTCAGGTATCAGGAGTCTTTGATCTCGAAGATGGCTTCAATTTCCACGCCGACGCCCGTGGGGAGGGAGGAGAATCCCAGGGCGCTACGGGCATGCCAGCCATCGTCTTCTTTGCCGAAGATTTCATGGTAGAGGTCGGAGCACCCGTTGATGACCAGGTGGTGGTCCGTAAACTCCTGGGTGCTGTTGACGCATCCAAAGAGCTTAATGACCCGGAGACCGTCGAGGGTGCCGTGGACGGCGTGGACGGACTGCAGAATCTTGATGGCGCATTCCCGTGCGGCGGCATAGCCTTCTTCCACGGTGAGTTCTTTGCCGAGGGTGCCCTTGATGTCGCTCGTGTGGCCTGAGGTCATCAGCAGGTTTCCGGTCTTGATACAAAGGTTGAGATAGCCTTTTGGGACGTCGGGAAACGTGATGCCCAGTTCGCGGGCCTTGTCTTCTGCACTCATGATTCAATCCTTTTTTTGAGGTAGTGATACGATAACCAGACCACCGACGGGGGGTAACTCCGTACGGATGCACGATAGGATTTCGGTGGTGTGTCTGGCCGTGCGGAGCATAACCAATGGAACGGTATTTTGGCAAGATTCAGTTGGAATTGGGGTATTGCCGTTGCGAGGCCGGGGAATTCTGATCCGTCGAATCGTTTGTGATGCTCTATGGCACTATGGCAGAATGGGCGCAGCGCTGGTTGTCGGTAACTCAGAATCGTGCGCTTATCCTGGACGACGAGGCGCTTCGGTGTGTCACAGCAAGGCCTGAGCGAAATTGGTTGTCCACGGCAAACTGCTCCCTATCGAGTCGAATTTACCGGTCACTTCGTGGCCGCATGGTGATTGAGGATTGTACGCATTGAGCACCTTGAGTTTCTTTAAAGAAGTATTTCGCGCCAACAGAAGCACGGGTGCCATTGCACCAAGTGGACGGCAGTTGGCCGATACGGTGACCGATATGGCCCATGTTGCTGATTCAAAGGTCATTGTCGAATACGGACCTGGAACGGGCGTATTTACCGAGGCCATTCTTTCTAAGAAGCGAGAAGATGCGTACTTCATTGCGTTGGAAGTGAACGAAGAATTCGTTCGCGCCACCAAAGAGCGTTGCCCGGGTGTCAACGTGTATCACGATTGTGCACAGAACACCCGCTCTTATCTCGAGAAGGCCGGTTTTTCTGGCTGCGATACCATCGTGTCCGGGCTGCCTTGGACACGTTTTGATGACGCCCTTCAGGACGAAATTCTCGAAGCGACCTACGATGTGTTAGAGCCCGGTGGACGATTTGTTACCTTCGCTTACGCCATGAGTCCCTATGTGCCCTCTGGCAAAAAGTTCTTCCGCGAAAAATTGATTGAGCGCTTTGGCAATGTTAATCGCTCCGAGCATATTTGGAAGAACATTCCTCCTTGCGTCGTCTTTATCGCCGAGAAGAAATAGCCCACCATTTCAGGGGCAAGGAGCGGCGGTGCCTTTCAGGGGATGTTTCTGTCCCGCTGTTTTTTCTGTGGCAGAATCCGCCATTCGTCCTATTCTTCTCCGTCCTTTCAAGGGTTACCGTAACTTTGATAGAGTAACGGATTCCACGTGGTGTACGTAGTTTACGTCGTCATTTTCTCCGGGGAAGAACAACGCCATATACCGACAATAACCTTCGCAAAGGATCGCCATGCAATCGGAAGACCGCGTTATTCATTTCGGCGTAGAGCTTATTCATAAACCGATAAAACACAAGAAAGAAGCGCTGCAAAAGCTCTATTTCGAGCTGTCCCAAATTCGTAACGCGGGCTACGATAGTACCGACTTCACCCGGATGGCCCAGCCGCGCTTTTACTCGAAACAGGGGAAGCGCTCCCAGTCCGTTGCGTTGTTCTTGCCTGACCGTGTACTCATGATTGAAGAGTGGGCTGATATTCCCATGAGCGCGTTTCTGGAGCGGGTCGAGGCCATGGCGGCAAAGCTGCTGGAGTTTGAGGAGTTCGACTCCTTTCTCGCCCATACGGCGACCATCCGGTCGACCTTTGCCTTGACCCATTTTGAGGATGCGCGGGTATTTCTTCTGGAAGAGGTGTGCCAGCAGGCGAACCGGATCGGGCCCCATTTTCAGCGACCCATCGCGGTAGGCGGCCTTCGATTTACGCTGCCAGAAACCGATGAATACCCAGGCAATATACAAGTAAACATCGAATCTTTCCGCCAGTCCCGCTCGGAAGTATATGTGGAGGTCAAGGGGATATTCGCCCAAAAAAAAGTGACGAGGACGGAGTTGGACGTAGTCTTGGATCATGTCCGCGGGGTTCGTAGCTTCATCACCGAGCGCGTCTTTCCCTATCTTGATCAGTATGATCTTCCAGCAGGTGACGAAGAATGAACCACGCCCAGTTGCGGGTCTGGCCTGCCCTTACCGGTCCAACAATTTCACCGGAGCTATACGGGCACCAAATGGAGATGGTGGGGCGCAGCGTCTATGATGGCATCTGGGCGGGCCGAAGCTCAGGAAATGCCAACGAGGACGGCCTGCGATTGGATGTGCTGGCTCTCTTTAAACATCTCCGCGTGCCCCTGTTGAAATGGCCCGGGGATCACTTCTCCGACTACTATCACTGGGCGGACGGCGTTGGCACGGGAGGGAATCGCCCCCACCGGGTGAACGTGCCCTGGCAGCAAATTGAGCCCAACACCTTTGGTACCCATGAGTTTGCGGGGCTGTGTGAAAAACTCGCGTGCCGCCCGTGGGTGAATGGCAACGGGCTTACCGGCAGCCTGGACGAAATGTTGTCCTGGATCGAGTATGGCACTTTTGGTGGAGATACCCAACGGACGGCGGAACGGTGCCATCATGGCAGCCCCGAGCCCTTCGATTTTCCACTGTGGGGCATGAGTCGGAGCACCGATTGGAATCTGGAGGGCCTCTCCGCGATGAATCCGGACATTGAAGTGCTTGTTCCGCTCGATGAAACCTGGAATAGCGCGCGGACCTACCCGGTGCGCGGAGCGCATTCAAAGGGCATGGGCATCGCAGGGGTATCGGTCAGCCACTATTTCCGGCTGGGATCGGGTGCGGCATTCGGCAAGGCGGGATATCACCAGACCTGGACCGCCTTACAGACCTTCGAACGCAAGTTGAAGCGGCTCATCGCGGACCTCTATCGTCACTATGGCGAGCGGTCGCCTTCCATTGCATTGGGCTCGTGGGGCGTGTGGCACGACGAAGCGGATGCGGAGAACGGGCTCGAGCAGCCCAATACATTGCGTGACGCACTCTTGGCGGCTTCTGTTTATCACCTGTTAAATCAGCACGCGGGGCATGTCGCGAAGGCCGCAATGGCCCAAGCGGTGAATGCGTTGCAATGTCTGGCCAAGACCGAGGGGCCGGCCATGTTTCTGACACCCACCTATCACGTGCTGGATATGATGCGTGGTCACCGCGGCGCGCGCCTGCTGACCCATCGTCTGGAATCTCCTCACCAGTTGTTGGATGTAGGGGGAGACGGGATTAAAGGGCGTATGTCCACGTTGCAGGTATGTGCGTCCCGGCAGGGCAAACGACTTTGTATTACGGCGGTGAATCGCAGCTTCACGGAGTCCGTGCCGCTTCAGGTGGAAATTCGTGAGGGGGACATAGCCGCGCTTTCGGGCCGCTTGCTTCACGCTGACTCCGCGTCTGCGGAAAACAGTTTCGAGACACCCAAGCGGGTCAGCCCGGAGCGCATCGAGTTGACGGCAGATGGGAACACGTTCCACGATACCCTGCCACCCCATTCGCTTGCGGCCTACAGCATCATGCTTGGACAGGGGTAGAGCGGCAGACTTTGAAGAGGACCGTCATGCTGACGCAGAACCGAAACCGTGCCGAAGCGCTGATATCCGTCATTCTGCCCGTCTACAACGGTGCCTCCACCATAGCGGATGCGATTTCCTCGATTCAGCAACAGTCTGACCCGCACTGGGAACTCATCCTGGTGGATGATGGCTCCACCGATGACACCTATGCGCGTGTGGCGGCGATGGCTGACGCAGATAGTCGCCTGCGCCTTATCCAGACTGCCCATGGGGGTATCGTTTCTGCGCTGCGCACGGGGATATCGAAAGCGAGGGGGGGATTCCTTGCGCGCATGGACGCCGACGACATCTCGTTGGCGCACCGCTTCACGGCACAGCGCCAATGGTTCGCTGCTCACCCGGCGGGCGGACTTTGTGGGACGGGAGTTGTCATGACGGGCAGTGACATCCGATCGGGCCGCCAGCGCTACGAGGACTGGTTAAATGGTATTCAGGCTCATTGCGTCGTAGAGCAGGAACTTTTTGTGGAATGTCCGATGGCCCACCCGACGTTTATGATGACGCGGTCGGCCTACGACGCTGTTGGCGGATACCGCGACGTTTCGGGGCCAGAGGACTACGATCTGGTTTTTCGTATGTGGCATGCAGGCTATGAACTGGGTAACGTGCCGGATGCCTGTTTGCACTGGCAAGAATCCAGTGGTCGGCTTTCAATGAATTCACCCCGTTATGCGGAGCGGGCCTTTCGCCAATTGAAACGGACATGGTTGCGAAGGTTGCGGACCGATGATTCCCGACACCTTTATCAATGGGGGGCGGGCGAGGTAGGGAAACGGTGGCTGCGCGAGTGGAACGAGGGAGAAGTCACTGCTGTGGTGGACATTCGCCCGGGAAAGATTGGCCAGCAGATTCATGGGGTGCCTGTGATAGCCGCAACGGCCCTGCCTGGCCCCGAGGACTGCTTCGTGGTGGTTATGGTGGGCACGCCTGGGGCGCGGACGCTCATCCGTGCATGGCTTGGGGAAGCGGGGTATGTGGAATGCAGGGATTTTCGATTTTTTGCCTGATGCGTTTGACTTGATCGGGTTTTGTTTACTATAATTCGCTTCCCTTCTTGAGGCGGCATGGCCAAGTGGTAAGGCAGGGGCCTGCAAAGCCCTTATCCTCGGTTCGATTCCGAGTGCCGCCTCCAGTTTTTTATATCCCGCCGACGTGCTCTTGTACGTCGGTTTTTTTGTGCATGTACCCGTATTCTTTCCTTCTTTGGCACCGTAGTACTCCACAATTGGTTGCGAGAAAACAGGTCTTCTCCAATGAAATAAACCAATTATATGCTGTCCCTGCTTGCGGTTTATCTTGAATATTATGGGGGATTGCTCAATAATAGGAAATCGGAACGGAGGCTTGCCAGTTCGAGAGGGTGAAGGGAATCACGGAATGAATGGTTTTGTAGGAACGTTGATAGATACCTCGGATTTTCCGGCCCGGTGGTATTGTGGCAACTGGACCGATTTCCACGGTTGGGTCCATGTAATTTCGGATGTGGCGATTTTTGGGGCCTATACGGCAATACCTGTCGTACTGGCCTATTTTCTCTTGAAAAAGGGGGATTTAACTTTTCCTGCTATTGGCTGGCTTTTTTGTACCTTCATACTCGCGTGCGGTATCAGCCATTTGGTGGAGGCTGGTATATTCTGGTGGCCCGCCTACCGGGTGGCGGGAACGATGAAGGTCATCACGGCATCCGTATCCTGGTTGACCGTCCTGGCATTGATTCGAATCCTACCCGGTGCCCTCGAATTACCTGGACTTGTGACGCTCAACAAGGATTTGGCCTACGAAATCGAGCAGCGCAATGCCGTGGAGATTGAATTGCGCCAACACAAAGAGGCCTTGCAGGAAAAGGTAGACGCCCAAACCCGTGAACTTCGCATCGCGAATCAGGCATTGGAAGCGGAGGTCAGGGAAAGCAAGCGCACGCAGCACGATTTGGAGAAGAGCAATCAGGCCCTGCAAGATTTTGCCCATATCGCGTCCCATGATTTGCAAGAGCCGCTTCGCAAGATCCGCACCTTTGGCGGGCGGCTGGAGGCCGCCGCCGAGGGAGCCTTGAATGAACGGGCGGAAGACGACCTGCGTCGGATTATCGCCTCATCGATGCGCATGCAGACGATGATAGACGGCCTGTTGGATTACTCGCGTGTTTCCTCTCAGCGGCGGGTCTTCGGGCAAGTGAATCTGGATGCGATTCTCGATGACGTAATGGAAACCTTTGATTCCCGTATTGCTCAGGAATCGGCTGAGATAATCCGCGAACCCCTGCCGACGATCGCAGCGGACGCGACGCAAATGAATCAGTTGTTTCAAAATCTGATTGGGAACGCGCTCAAATTCCGGGACGGTGATGAACCGGCACGTATTACCATCCGTTCAGAGTCTGTACCCAATCAGCAAGTAAGGATTTTGGTTGAGGACAACGGAATAGGGATCGACCCGGCCCACGCAAAGCGGTTGTTTCAGCCCTTTACCCGACTGAACCCCCGCCAGGCCTATGAAGGCAGTGGGATTGGGCTCAGCATCTGTCGAAAAATAGTGGAGCGCCACCACGGGAGTATCTCGGTTGAAGGGAGACCCGGTGAAGGAACGACCTTCGTCATCACACTGCCCGAGGAGCCGATAGTATCCTCGTCGGATTTTGACGTTTCGGGAGGGGTGACGTAGTGATGATCGCGAAGGAACAATTTGTGATGATGTTGGCCGAGGATGATCCAGACGATCAGCTTCTGGCTCAGGAGGCATTGGAAGCGACTGGACTCCCGCACAAACTGATTACCTTGGATGATGGTCAGGAGCTGATAGATTATCTCGAGGTTTCGGAGGAGTCTGATGTGTCGAAAGGTGCCTTGCTCCCTGACTTAATCGTGATCGACTTGAATCTTCCCCGACTGAGTGGACGGCAAGTCCTGGAGCTATTGAAGGGGAATGAGCGCCTTCGTCACATTCCAGTCGTGGTATTGACGACCTCAAAAGCGGAAGAAGACGTGTTGGGGTGCTACGATCTCGGAGCCGCTGGATTCTTTACCAAACCGGTTTCTTTCGAGGGGCTGGTCCATGTGCTCGAGTCCATAGACCAATATTGGTTTAAGATGGTCAAGCTACCACCCAATAAGCCTGAAACAGATTAGAAGGAAACTATGTCGGAAGTGTCCGGAGAGTATGCGGTGCGGGTCCTCATTGTCGACGACGATGAGGAAGATTTTATTATCACCCGCGATCTGCTTGGTATGTCTTCTGGCGGAAACTATGAAACGGTCTGGGCGGCGACAGCGGACGAAGGAATGCGACTGCTGATTGAGACGACCTTTGACGTCGCACTGATTGACTTTCAACTGGGAGCCACCGACGGGCTGACTTTCGTGCGTGAAGCGGCCCGAAAGCATCCTTCGGTCTCGTTCATCATGTTGACGGGGCGAAGCAATTATGAAATGGACATGGAAGCAATGTCTGCGGGGGCGACAGACTACCTGGTCAAGGGGGCCTTTTCTGCAGAGTTGATCGATCGGGCTATCCGTTATAGCTTGCGTGGGAAACGATTGGAAGGGCAATTGCGTTCCGAGCGCAACTTTATGTCGGCCATTCTGAACCACGTGGAGGCAGTAATCCTGGTGCTGGAGCCCGATGGGCGGATACGACGGATTAATCGTGCCTGTGAGATTATAACGGGTTGGAATAGCGAACAGGCAGTTGGGACGCTGTTTAGTGACTTGATGGCATTACCGGAGAAGCAGCAGGAGATTAGATCTCTGTTTGAAGCATTTGCTGCAAAGGCGTTCCCCAACACACACCGGAGCTACTGGAAGGGCAAGGGGGAAGTGCTTCGGCTGGTGGAGTGGAGCAGTGTTCTGGTAACAGACAATCTGGGCGCACCAAGCCATGTGGTGGTGACCGGCGTCGATGTGACAGGGCGTGCACGGGACAAGGCAGAGCTACGAAAACTGGCCTTAATCGCCAGTGAGACCGACAACACGGTTATCATGACCGATAGGGACGGGCATATCGAATGGACCAACCCCGGGTTCACACGCTTGACGGGCTACGCCCTGGAGGAGGTGCTGGGCCGGAAGCCGGGTTCGTTTCTTCAAGGGCCCGATACCGATGCGGCCACAGTGGCGCAGATCAGCGAAGCAATTAGAGAACGGCAGGCGATTCGAGTCGAGATCCTGAACTACGCAAAGTCTGGGGGATCCTATTGGATCGAATTGCACATTCAGCCTATCTTTAATCGGGATGGAGAGTTTGTCAAGTTCTTCAGTATCAATCGCGATATCACCGAGCAAAAGTTACAACAAGAGCGAATTCGGGAATTGAACGCGACGCTCGAGGAGCGGGTCAATGCCAGGACACGCGAAGTGGCTGCGACCCGTCGCTTCGTTGAATATACCTTGGACTCTCTAACCAAACACATTTGCGTGGTGGATGAAACTGGTACAATCCTATTCGTTAATAAGGCGTGGCGGGACCTCGGAATCTTCTCTCACGACGGCGAAGCGTTGCTTGATCTTTCCAGCAATTTGATGACTAAGTTGAAAGAAATGGGAAACAGAGGTGATATGGCTTGCCTGCGAGTCCTTCGCCTGTTGCAGAGTATGGTCGAAGGAGAGCGTGCCTCATTTGAACTGGACTATACCTACGGCCCTGAGGACCGTTGCATTCACTACACGGTTCGGGGAAATCGATTTTTGATTCAGGAACAGATCCACGCGGTGGTCGCTTTTGAAGATATTACCCGTAGAAAGCAAGCGGAGTTGGAGTCCGTCCGTGCCAAACATCAGGCAGAAATCGCCAGTACTGCAAAGAGCGCTTTCCTGGCAAACATGTCCCATGAGATACGGACCCCGATGAACGCGATACTGGGTTTCTCTCAGTTGTTGGAAGAGTCGGGGGAGCTTACGGGAGAGCAGCTCGCGCACGTGCAGACCATCAATCGGAGTGGCGCGCATCTGTTGGCAGTAATAAATGATATTCTCGATATGTCCAAGATCGAGGCTGGCAGCGCGACGCTAAACATCTCGGAATTCGATTTTCATGGATTACTTCGTGACCTCGAACGCATTTTTCGTCTACGGACCGGAAACAGCGGGTTAGTATTTGAGGTGCGTTGTGAGGCGGGTACACCCCGCATAATTCACAGCGATCAGGCGAAGATTCGGCAGATCTTATACAATCTTCTGGGGAATGCCGCCAAGTTCACCAAAGAAGGAGCTATCCGACTTCGGGCCCGGGCGGAACTTGTTCGGCCGAGACATTGCCGCTTGTTCGTCGAAGTACAAGATACGGGACCAGGTATTTCCGAGGATGAACTGGATCTGGTCTTTGAAGCATTCGTGCAGACAGCGTCGGGAAGGGGGGCCTCCTCAGGAACGGGGCTCGGCTTGCCGATCAGTCGTCAGTATGCCCGATTGATGGATGGCGAACT